>JBGSHQ010000257.1:0-11232 GCA_041752095.1 Bdellovibrionia bacterium | reverse complement strand
TGGCTAACTGTTTTCAGCTGACTTAATAGTTCAAAAGCTTTAGCAGGATCTGTCATCGGTTCACCATTTACACCCGTGATGATGTCGTTATCTTTAAGTCCGAGTTTTTCGTACACACTGCCCGGAACGATTTGGATGAGCTTATAGCCAGCGGCTTGGCCATTTTCGAAGTGGGGTATGGCGCGGGCTTGGGTGAGAACATCATTGATGTTCGTTAAGTATTTATCGAGTTCAGAGCGCGCGATATTATAAGTGTTCGGCGAAGTCATTTCGATCCCGCCCCCATCAGATGGTTTAGCAGGTTTACGAGAAGAGAGTGAGCCCACGCTAATATGAGTCCCGTTTCCATCTTCAGGCATATCGACGAATTCTTTTTTTCCGTTCTGAAGATTTCTGAAAATGACTTTATAAGCTTCGATTGAAAGGATTTTAATTTTTCCAGGAAGCTCGTCCTCGATACGGAAAGGATAAACTTGGTTATCTCCTTTATCCTCGATCGTTGCGACGGACCGGAGTTCATTTTTAAGGATAACGGTTCCAATCAGATTCAGTGGAAGCGCGGTCTTAACTGGATCGTTATTGATGTCTTGTGAGCCAGGAACTTCATCACCCGGAATGCGTCCGAGCGAACTAAAAAGATTTCGTCCTATGATGATTTGATAGTCTGAGAAAGCCTTTGCAGAAGCGCCGTTCATATCCCCGCCGCGAGACCGAACGACCGGTGATTCTGGTATCCACTTTTCAGTGAAGAACGCGACTAGATCAGCACTGGTCCAGGCGAGGAGTACGACTGATATAAAAAGAGCGATCAGATTCAGTTTACCCGAGTCTAGATGGAATCCAGAGATTGGTGGTGTCGGGGGCGGGAAGTCTCCGCCGCCACTTCCTTTTCGCGTAAATTTAGGTTTAACCGTTTCTGTCCATTTACGGCGAATCATTCCGGTTAAAGTGCGATCTTCGGCGTTAGAACTGCCTGCTGGCGCAGAGGAGCCTTGGCGAGCGCGAGTAATAAAACCCGTAACGTCGTCTTTCGATTTCTTAAGTGCGCTCTTGAGTTTGCCCTTCCAGTCTGGCTTTTCCTGGAATTGCTTCTCGGAGGTATCCTCACTCATTGGGTTCTTTGACCTCTTCCTTCCTTGGTGTCGGCCCCATCCTGGGTTGCAAAAAAACAGCGTTACTCTGCTTATAAAGCAAACTCAGTGCCAGCGTGATTTGTCGTCAATTCGCGGACACTGTTTTACATTCGTTATAAAAATCGTACTCTTAGTCGCTGCCAAAGTTCTAGCGATTTCTTTCTGAGCAGTGCGTCTGACATTTTGTCTGCGAAGCGACTCTCACTGCGAGCGAGGCCAGACAAAATGTCGAAATGACTAGGGGCGGGTAGTCTTAGGGAAGGTTTCCCCAGGGTAGAGGCTTACGGATTTTTCCCTGAAAAAAAGCTCAAACCGATCAAGTCCTTTAGGCAGGTTAATCAGATCGTCGATGATGGTTAAATTCATCCAATCGAAAATCTCCCCTTTCGGTCCTTGTACGATGATCTCCCTATTTTTTAGAACGATTTTTGCTTTAAAGGAGCGGTATACATTCCCCAAAAATACTTTTGAAACCCGGTGGGCGAAAGTGACTTCGAGTGTGCCACCTTTCTTTGGATCGAAATCTTTCGACCGAAGGGAAAGGATCGGTCCAAAAACAGTATCGATCAGGTTTGAGCCTTTTTTTAAATCATCCAAAGAAAGGCGGTAGCAAGAGAACGGTTTTTTATCTCTATTCTCTCCAGTTGCGTAACGATCAAGAGCGGTATTTGCCCTTCCGTTTTTGTAATCATAATTTTCACAGATGTTAAAAGATTTAACTTCGTCTTTAGTGTTCTCATCTACGAATCGTGTCAGGACGTATGCGTCCGTGTCTTTTGCGAATCGACTTTTTGCGACTGTGTGAATATCGAAAAGCACATTCTCTCTGCGGTCAGTAGGTAGGTTTGTCTCGGTTTCCCGATCGAGCGGGCGAACAAAGAAAGCGCTTAATTCTAAGGTATTTAATTCTGATGATGTGGCAGGATTTCGCGTCTCATTTCCTGGAAAAGAGCCTAAAAAGCCTAATCCAGCGATAAGCCCTAGAAATGCGGCAATTCTCGATAAAGGGATTGGTTTTTTGGTCTCGTGGGGGGCAGTCATCATTCGTTTCCTCCTAAGCTCTTCGGAACTCCTGGTAGGGGGCTTAAGTAAAGTCGGCCCTGTTTGATTTGGATGCTAAGCGTTAGATTTATCTTACTAAAAAAAGAGGGCTAAAACGTGCTTTTTAGATAAACTTAATGAATACATATACTTAGTAAAAATAATACCACCGTGTCAAATTTGACAGATCGCATCCAGACCTGCTATATTCCGGCAGTCGTTAATGGTTTTGCTGTTCGGAGGATACGGAATGTTTAAAGTCGGTGATAGCGCGGTTTACCCTGCGCACGGAGTTACAGTCGTAAAGCGCATTGATGAGCGCGAAGTCGGCGGGAAAACGAAGAAGTTTTACGTCCTCCAGGTCGTAGAGAACCAGATGACTATTATGGTTCCGACCGATAACGCGGATGCTGTGGGCCTTCGCGAGATCATTTCCGATAAGGAAGTGCAGAACGTTTATAAAATTTTAAAGAAGCGTGACGTGAAGATCGACCAGACGACCTGGAATCGCCGTTATCGAGAGTACATGGAAAAAATTAAGACGGGTTCCGTCTATGAGATCGCCGAAGTCCTTCGGAATCTCTTTATGCTTCGCCATTCGAAGGATCTTTCCTTCGGTGAGCGTAAGATGCTCGATCAAGCAAAGGCGCTTCTTGTAAAAGAAATCTCCCTTGCACGCGGTCAAAAAGAAGAAATCATCGAGCAAGAGATCCAAACGATCTTTGCTTCCTGATAATTGCTTCCTGATCCCTCTTTATTCCTTAATCATCAGGGTTTAAGCTCACGGCTATGACTTTAAAGCCTGTCCGTGTTCGTTTTGCTCCTTCTCCTACGGGTTATCTCCATGTGGGTGGCGCTCGTTCCATGCTCTTTAACTACCTCTATGCGAAGAAGCATGGTGGGAAGTTAATCCTTCGTATCGAAGATACGGACCAGGAGCGATCGAAGCCTGAATACGAGAAGATGGTGATCGCAGATATCGATTCACTCGGGATGAAGCCCGATGAGTCTCCGATCGTGGGCGGTCCTTTTCCTCCGTACCGCCAGAGCGAGCGGCTTTCGATTTACGGTAAATATGCAAAAGAACTTCTCGACCGGGATATGGCTTATTACTGCTTCTGTCCGGATGAGGTTTTAACTCAGAAGCGAGAACTCGCGATGAAGCTTGGGCGCCCGCCGGTTTACGACGGCACCTGCTCGAAGATCCCGCTCTCGGAAGCGAAAGCGCGGTGGGCGAAAGGCGAGAAAGCTGGAATTCGTTTCCGCGCGTTTTCTAAAGAATACATTTTAAAAGACCAAGTAAAGGGCGACGTTCGGTTTCCACCTGATGTGGTGGGTGACTTTTTTATCACGCGAACTCCGCGTGCGAATGAAAAAGAAATTGCAGATGGAATCGGAATGCCGGTTTATAACTTCTGCTGCGTGATCGATGACCACGAAATGGGAATGACCCATATTATTCGTGGGGACGACCACCTCTCAAACACCGCTCGCCAGCTCCAAATTTACGATGCGTTTAACTGGGAACTTCCTGTGTTTGCCCATATCGCGATGGTTTTAGGTAGCGATCGTCAGAAATTATCGAAGCGGAACGGCGATTCGTCCGTGATGGAGTATCTGGCGAACGGCTATCTGCCCGAAGCGCTTTTAAATTTCCTCGCTCTACTCGGATGGAATCCGGGGAGCGAAGTGAAGCCTTCGTCAGGGCATCCAGAATTATTCACGATGGCCGAGATGATTTCTTATTTCGGGATGGAAGGGCTTCATAAGGCGCCTGCCGTTTTCGATGTGCAAAAGCTTCTCTGGATGAATGGTCAGTATATCCGGAATATGGAGCTTCAGGAGATTGCAAAACGCGCTCGTCCTTTCTTCGTGAAAGCAGGATGGGCAGACCTCATCGGCGCGAATGGCGAGGCTTGGTATACCGGTGTCGTCGAAACGATTCGTGGGGAGTGCGGGGTTTTAGCCGACTTGCCTAATGCGGCTGCGATTTTCATGACCGCACCCACAGTAGAAGAGGCTGCGAAAGCGATGCTCGTCGATCCGGTGAATGCTCCGGTCTGCTCAGCACTCACAGGTGAAATCTCAGCTCTTCCCGAAGTGATTACGGCTGAACTCGTCGACCAAATGCAAAAGGCAGTGGGCGCGAAAACAGGCGCCAAGGGTAAGGGCCTTTTCATGACGATTCGTGCAGCGGTAACGGGTAAGACTCATGGGCCAGAACTTAAGAAAGTGATTCCACTCTTAGGTAAAAAAGCTCTGCTCGAGCACATGGCCTCGATTCAGTCGCAGATTAAGTAATTTCGAAGGAGCCCATGGCACTACCAGAAATTCGGGTCACTAATTCGCTCGGTGGGAAGAAGGAAGTTTTTCAAACCATCGAGCCCGGAAAGGTTCGCTTCTACTCCTGTGGTCCGACCGTTTACGGAAATATCCACGTGGGAAATCTCCGCGCGGCGATGACGGCTGATTTATTTTATCGTTCGCTCACGAAGATGGGCTACGCGGTGACTTATGTTCGAAATTATACCGACGTCGATGATAAAATTATTACCCAAGCTAAAATCGAGGGGATGACGGCGGCGGAGCTTGCGAAAAAATATACTCTCGAGGTCGAGCGCGATTACGCGGCTGCGGGCCTGCTCGAGCCGACGCATAAGACGACGGTCTCGGGGCACATCGCGGAGATTATCGCGATGATCGAAAAAATTATCAAAAACGGTAAGGCATACGTGGCTGAACCGCCGGCGGGATCTGAACCGGGAGCGAAGGAAGTATTCTTCTCGATCGAAAAATTTCCTTCGTACGGAAAACTTTCACGTAAAAATCTAGAAGACCTCGTTGCAGGCGCACGAGTCGAAGTCAGTGAAAAGAAACGTTCGCCCGCAGATTTTTCTCTGTGGAAACCCGCGAAGCCGGGTGAACCCTCATGGGAGAGTCCGTGGGGTAGGGGTCGACCTGGCTGGCATATCGAGTGTTCTGCGATGGCCTCGAAGTGGCTAGGCGAGTCGATGGATCTTCACCATGGTGGAAGTGATTTAATTTTTCCGCATCACGAAAACGAAATCGCACAGAGTGAAGCGGCCTGTGGACATGCTCCGTATGTTCGGTACTGGCTCCATAATGCGATGTTAAATATAAATTCTGAGAAAATGTCGAAGTCGCTCGGCAACTTTACGACAGCTCGGGATTTTCTAGCGAATTTTGGTGGCGAAGTCGCTCG
This sequence comes from Bdellovibrionia bacterium, assembly GCA_041752095.1. Classification (GTDB taxonomy): domain Bacteria; phylum Bdellovibrionota; class UBA1018; order UBA1018; family UBA1018; genus JACMQW01. The sequence continues at coordinate 5,835 of JBGSHQ010000257.1, read as the reverse complement.
TACCATTATGATGAGCGTTCATTATCGCTCGATTGCTGACTTCGGTGAAGATGCGATCGAACTGGCGCTGACGAGTCTTCAGCGTCTTTACGAAGCAAAAGCACGCGCTGAGGAAATTTCGAAGAAGAAGGCGTCGGTCGTAGACCAGCGGGCGGAGTCGGTTTGGATGGAATTTTTAGCGGAGACGCAGAAGGCGCGTGCCGAAGTCGTGCGTGAGATGGCGAATGATTTTAATACGCCGGGAGCGCTTGCCGCAGTTTTCACTCTCATTCGTGCTTTTAATCGTTCGCTCGGAGAACCTCGTGCAGAGGCGACGCCGGGGGCGGTGCTAGCATCTCAGGAGCTGATCCGGGTGATCGAAGATGAACTCGGTGCGTATTTAGGGATCGGACGGCGCCCACCCCTCGCGATGCTAACCCAGATTGGGGAGATCCGCGCGCGCGCACACGCCGCTCGGTCGGGTGGTGCTGGGGGGGCTTTAGGGAAAGACGAAATTGAAGCTCTTATTCTTGCTCGAGCGGAAGCGAAGAAGGCGAAGAACTTCGGCGAGGCTGACCGGATTCGTAATGAGCTTGCTGACAAGGGTGTCGCGATTAAGGATTCTCCGAGCGGGACGACTTGGGAATATACCTAAGAATATTTGGTTCTTTAAATGGTAGGAAATGTCAGCTTTTTTCGGACATTTTTCGGAACAAATTTTTCCGGTGATTTTCGTTCGTAATAAAGTCGTGGGGTTCGTGGCATTCGTTCACTTCGATTTGGGCTTTTAAATTATTAATGAGATCCGGCGAACACCAGGTGTCGTTTTTTGTATAGTACGCATTTATTTTAGCCCTGATATCGAGAGGGATATCGACGGGGCTTTCTCGTTTTCCTATGACCCGTTCTTCGTGCTTTGCGAGTTGAAAAGTTTTTAGAATCTCTTCATCGGTGAGATGGGCGAGGTCGGAAGAAATGAGTTCTAATTTTTTTCTAATTTTAACGATAGCTGATTGAATTTTTTTAGAGTGAGTAGGTAACTTCACGAGTTTTAAAATAAGTTTCCCACGTAAAGTAGGAGGCCCTAGAAAAGGGTGAAGAAGTATCGACCTACTGATCCATTCAGGTGGGGCTTGCTTATGGAGTTCGAGAGCAAAATAACCCCCAAGAGAATGTCCGATGAGAGTGACCGGGCTTTTTACTTTTTCTTGAAATGCCTGGAGCTGCGAAAGATGCGAGTCGAGAATCGTATTCATCGCTGAAACCGAGTCGTTCGATGGAAGAAGTGCAGGGTAGCGTGAGACGGTAACCACTGCACTCGGGTGCTCGCTTATGATTTCCTCAGCCCAAAGTTTATAAAAGTGAACAGCAGGCGGATTTCCGGGGACGATGAAATAATTCATTATTCGCAGAGTAGCTAATAAACTGGGTCTTTAGAACTGGAAGTTAGCTCCTGTTCTACTTCACGGTGGAGGTCAGCGCTACCTTCAACAGCTGGAGTAGGTTTAACGATCAGGCGAGTTTTTAGTTATCAAAAAATTAGATTTTAACTCTTTGTTTAAAGTGATTGCTGTCTAGCGATTTAAGGCAGAGGTAATCACATCTTGAAGAATTAATGCTTTTGATTTGATTTCTACAATGTTTCTAACAGCAGTTTCTTTGTCGATCTTTGGAGTGAATGAGTACTTGCCTTCATTGCAGTATCCTTCTGAAGTATCTCTTAATGAGTCGCGAAATGAGTTCATCGCGGCATACGGAATAACTAGCGATTTTTCCAATATTCTTGATACCCGCCAGAGTGCCACGAGGTCTGAGTCTTTTTTGCCTAATTCGAAACATATCTCTCCCTGACTTACCTTTGTGAAACTATACTGCGGATTCGTCTTCTCTCGCTCTAGCGCCCTATCTAGCTCATGAAAATCTGTGACAGTAAAAGCCATTGTCTTCAGTAACTCTTTAGTTTGATTGGACAGTTCAGCGGAGCTTGCGCTTTGAATTGTCAGGGCAAGAAATGGAACGATGATTGTTAATGCTTTCATGATTTTTCCTCTTCCGTATGATTAGGTCTTCGGAGCTAACACGGAGTTTTATTTAATAACGAGTGACAGCTCTTATAATGCAGTGCGATATGATTTTCAATAGTTATATATACATATAACACCATGAAAGTACTACGTTTTTTAGATTGCGATTTATGATAACCTTGATGAACGATGGCACGCTCTCACTTCAGAACCGCAACCACCGCCGATGCCCGAATGATTTCGGAATTGGTGAATTCGGCTTACCGGGGTGAATCCTCAAAGGCGGGCTGGACGACCGAGGCACATCTTCTCGGTGGAAACCGAATCGATACGGAGCTGGTTCGAGAGATGATCAGTGAACCCGGCGTAAGGATCGAACTCTTGTTTGGCGAACAGAATGCTCTACTTGGGTGCGTGTATCTCCGGTTTGCTAATAGAATGCCTTGTTATCTCGGTCTATTAACGGTGCGGCCCGATATCCAATCAAAAGGCTTAGGTAAAGAACTGCTTCTCCATTCTGAAAAGGTAGCGCGAGAAAAAAAATACTCTGAAATTCGTATCACCGTTATTCCTTCACGCACGGAACTCATCGCCTTTTACGAAAGGCGCGGCTATGTGCGAACGGGGCATTCAGAGCCGTTTCCTGACGGAGAGCCGCGCATTGGAATCCCTAAGGTCGAAGGACTTCGGCTCGATGAGTGGGTTAAAAAATTAGATTCGGGTTCTTAGCTAATAATAGGAGACAACTTCCGCTGCGAAATGTCGGGTGAAAACCCGACAAAGGTACGTTAACCTGAGCCGCGTGTCCCACCTGAATCCTTCCAACCATCCATTCAAGCTAAAAAGTCCGTTCCAGCCCATGGGCGATCAGCCGGCTGCAATCGAACGCATCGTCGAGTCGGTGGGTGAGGGAAGAAAATCGGTTTGCCTCTTAGGTGCGACCGGTACGGGTAAAACCTTTACGATGGCAAACGTCATCCAGCAGACGGGTAAGGCGACTCTCATCCTCTGTCATAATAAAACGCTCGCCGCTCAGCTCTTCTCCGAGATGCGCGAGTTTTTTCCTGATAATGCAGTCGAGTATTTCGTATCCTATTACGACTACTACCAGCCCGAGGCGTACATCGCTTCGACCGACACCTATATCGAAAAAGATTCTCAGATTAACGACGAGATCGATAAGCTTCGTCACTCAGCCACGCGGAGTCTACTCGAGCGAAACGACGTCATTATCGTCAGCTCCATTTCGTGTATCTATGGTCTGGGCTCGCCCGATGCTTACGAAGGCATGCTCCTTTATCTAGAGGCCGGTCGTGAGATGAAACGCCAGGATGTTTTAAAGAAGCTCGTCGAAATCCAGTACAAGCGAAACGATGTGGACTTCCACCGAGGAACGTTCCGCGTGCGCGGTGATATCGTAGAAATTTTTCCGGCCTACGAAGAAGAGCGAGCGATTCGCGTGGAGTTTTTCGGTGATGATATCGAAACCATCTCGGTCGTCGATCCTCTTCGAGGTGTGCGGCTAGAAAAACTCCCTAGGGTTACGATCTATCCCGCCAGTCACTACGTCACTACCGCAGAAAATCGTAAGACAGCGATCGAATCGATCCGAGTCGAGCTTCGTGAGAGACTCCAGGAACTCCGCGCGCAAAATAAACTCGTCGAGGCACAGCGCCTGGAGCAGAGGACGATGTTCGATCTCGAAATGATCGAGGAGATCGGGTTTTGTCAGGGGATTGAGAATTATTCGCGGCATTTAACAGGGCGAGCGCCGGGCGAAGCTCCGCCGACTCTCATGGATTATTTTCCGAAGGACTGGCTCCTCATCTGCGATGAATCCCACGTTTCAGTGCCCCAGATCGGCGGCATGTACCGAGGGGACCGTGCGAGAAAAACCACACTCGTCGATCACGGGTTTAGTTTGCCGTCAGCGCTCGATAATAGACCGTTAAACTTCGAGGAGTGGGAAAAAATCCTCAACCAAACCCTCTATGTTTCAGCAACGCCTGGTGAATATGAACTCACTAAATCAGGCGGCGAAGTCGTCGAGCAGGTGATCCGCCCGACGGGGTTACTCGATCCGATAGTAGAAGTTCGTCCAGCGACCACTCAGGTGGATGATCTCCTCCAGGAGATCCGAAAGCGCGTTGAGAAAAAAGAGCGTGTGCTCGTTACCACTCTCACTAAAAAACTCGCTGAAGATTTAACGAAGTACTACACCGAGCAGAAGGTGCGTGTGAAATACCTTCACTCGGATATCGAAACGCTCGAGCGGATCGAAATTCTTCGGGATCTTCGTCTCGGAGTTTTCGACGTACTCGTCGGAATTAATCTTCTCCGAGAAGGGCTCGATTTACCCGAGGTATCCATGGTCGGGATTTTAGACGCCGATAAAGAAGGCTTCCTTCGCTCTGCGCGCTCCCTCATTCAGACGATCGGTCGAGCCGCACGTAACTCAGATGGATTCGTCGTCCTTTACGCGGACCGAATGACCGATTCGATGAAGCGCGCGATCGAAGAGACAGCTCGGCGTCGAAAAATTCAGGAAGATTATAACCTGGCTAACGGAATCACGCCGACCACCATCATTAAAGCGATTCGAGCGAATATCTCAGCCGAAACAGGAGAGAGCGGTGAATACGAAGAGGGCCAGCTTTCTCGAACTCGCGGTAAACGCTCAGGAGAAACCGCAGCCCACGCAAAACGAGCACTCGGCACAGGTCGAAAAGATGGAATGACTCGCCCGTTTTCCGATGCCGCTTGGCTTGCAAATTCAGATCTGGTGGACGGGGTCGCGACCGAGGACCAGATTCAGGAAGTCGCTGGCGAATACTTCTTAGGGTTTAATCGCGTGCGTGATTCGATCGCGCGAATGGAAAAAGACATGAGGGAAGAAGCAAAAGCGCTTCACTTCGAAAAGGCGGCTGAACTCAGGGATCGTTTAAGAAGACTCAAGCTTTATGCTCTCGCTTTAAACTAAGTTTTAACTCGTGCCTTAGCAGCCGTGCTCATCAGCCGGTGAATTCATGTGCTCATCCGAATTCATCGGAGCACTGAAGGTTTTAGGGAGTCCAAGGAAAGCCCCTGAGCGGTCCGTATCGAGGAGATTATCGCAACCATCGCCGGCTGGAATCGGAGCAATTGCTTTACAATTTTTACTCGCTGGAGGACAGGTCGCACGAATGTGCATGTGGTCTTGATGGTTTTTCCAGTGACGAAGTTTTCGTAACGACTCCGACCAGTCTGTGCGTCTTCCGAGAGAAACTGCGTAGTTACAGAATTCTTTTTTTATGGCTTGATCGATAAAAATTCTATCAATTCGGCCAGTTCCGACCAGAAGCTGAATCAGTGTCCAGTTTCCTTCGGTATCGAAATTATTCGTGACTTCTCCAGTTTCAGTTACAAAACTTTCATCAAACCCGGTAGAATTCGGCTTCTGCATGGTTGGATCCATGACTCGGCGGTCGCGTCTGAGAAACGCAACGTCGGCATCCAGTCCGTTTTGGTGTGAGCCGTGACCGCCGAGGCGACCACCGTTCTGGTCCGATATGTCTCCGATCTGAAGGACTTCAGTGGCAGGAAGGCTGCGGTGAATTTCCTGACCAGCAGCTGTGAGTAGGGAAGTGAGATCGCGGGTTCCATAACCACTATTGCGCGGTTGAAAAATTTTTAGAATTCCATTTCCAGAATTTGGTAATTGGTCGGGCTTCTCAAGGCGACCCCGGTCATAAACTCCGTAAGCCTGTGCGAACGGGCGAGTGAAAAATCGGAGGAATGCATTTTCAACTGGAGGTGCCGGTGGCTTCGGAGGAACTACGGGCGGAGCGGGCGG
>JBGSHQ010000256.1:0-6318 GCA_041752095.1 Bdellovibrionia bacterium | reverse complement strand
TGGGTCGCGAAACGTTCATTCTGAACAGTGACGTGAATTTGGAGATAGGACTCTTGATTAAAGTAGAGTCGAATCGGAAAATTTTTATCTGTAATGGGTGAAGGCTTTTCAGCGCTATAGGGAATTTGAAATCCAATCCCCTCATCCGAAACGTCGACGATCTCGATCTGATGCATGGAGTTGCTTCCCGTCATGCAGTAGACCCCTAGAAACTGATTCATAAATACCCGCTCGGTTTTCCGGCGTTTATCTTCGAGGCGCTGAGTGCGTACCTCGTTTAGATCGATAACCTGATGGTCGGGCGTAGAATTATTATTGCGAACAGACATGCGCGTATTTCCTTTCCAAATACCGTATCGGAAAGGACCCACCCCACCTGAATGACTTATTATTGCCTATTTCATCGTCAGGAGAATGACACTTAATCAGAAACAGAGTCGAACTGAACAATCTCAGACACGCGATCGATCATATCGAGGATCGCACAGAGTCCTGCGTGTTCTGGGGTACCTGTAACGGTGAACTCAGCCCCTACTCGCCGAAGAACTTTAGAGTCGTCAATGCGCATTACTTTTACGTGAAGTGGGAAATAAAGAGTCTGGTTCAGATAAAACTGAAGATCGAAGGTTTCCCCTACGGTCACGGGAAACGCATCTTTCATTTCTCCGATAATGTCATAGTCGAAACCCACCCCGGATTCGCTCATGTCGACAACTCGAAGGCGGTGAAATCCTTTTTTTGGAACAACGACGAAAAATGAGAAGGACTCCAGGATGGGTCGACGTTTAGAACCTCGTCGATCAATTCCGGATTTTTCAGACTCTTTACTTTTAGGGTTAACCATTGCCGTTTCCTTTCGGGGCCGCTTCGGGAGTCTCTATGACTATCTTCACCGGGAGACCTGTTTCTGCATCTGCGGGATTTGCAAGCACCTTATCGATAGCTGCTTTCCAAAGACCTTTACGCGTTTCAAACTGTGATCGCATCCAATTCACTTCGGTCTCGAGTGATTTAGCGGTAGCACCAGTCGTGAATAGTTTTTCCTGTGCGGAATGAAGTCCTGAAAGAATTTTTTCGACTGCTAAAAATTCCTGGACGAGATTCCAGTGGAAATAATTTTCCTTAATTTGGTCTAGAGTGAGAGACGAATATTTTTGTGTAACTTGGGTCTCTATCGGACGCCAAGTCCGGTTCATTTCATTCCACACTTGTTTTTGTTTTGGACCGATCGGCTGTCGTTTTAAACGATCATAGGTATTCGTAGAAACGAGTGCCTGGCTGTCGAGCGTTGCGACAGTTTGGGCAAGCTCCATCACTTCTTTTTTTGCTTTATCAACTAGCCCGTCATGAAACTCTTTTAGGCGGGTTTCATAAGAAGCATCTTTCGCTCCGAAAAAGATTTTCTTTGAAAAAACGAGACGTCGCTCCTGAGGGAGATGGTTTGGAAGATTTCGATAAATCGGGGCTAGCTGTAAAAGTTCTTTATAGACGAGGTCTGGCTGACCGACTGGCGCTTCCATCACATAAATAACGTGTTCACCCCTTGGAATCGGCTTTCCATCTGCATAACGAAGTGGGGCTGATTTTGCGAAGTGCTTCGCCGTCGTTACATCGAGCTTACCGCTGTAAGAAAGCGTATTTAAAATTCGGTGCCCCACGCCTTCGACATAAACTTCGAATCGAGCGCCATCGGGTAGGTTTGTCGCCACATAAAAAATCGGCGCAAGTGGATCGGACTTAGAAAGTGCGAGGGCAACCTGCGGGCCCGCGGACTTGGGAGCTTTAACCGCTTTTTTAAGATCAGCGAATTCCTCAGGTGTCACATCGGTTAACTCTGGAAGAGTCGAAATGAGTGAACCGATTCGATCCTCCACTCCTCTCAGAACCCCGGTTCTTTGGAGTACTCCCAGAAACGCGATAAACAAAATAGCGTAGATAACGGGTTTTAGTTTTGGATTAAAGAAAGGTGCTTTTCCATCTCCGTCGCCAATTGCAGAGGGAGTCGTAGAAAGGACTCCGCCAATTCCAGCAGGTCTTAAAATTGCGGGTTTACTTGCGGCTTCGAGGTCACCGACTTCAATGATCGTAGTCGCGCCCGTTTTTGTTTGAGTGATTTCTGGGCGGACTTCAGGGGCGGAAGCAGACTCGACATTCCATTTCGATTCTAAGACGGGCTCAGACTGTACGGGAGCAGGTGACTGCGGAAGGGGCGGAATACTTGGAACGACTGGAGTGACGACAGGTTCTGGGGCCGTTTTTAAAAACTCGGGAAGAGTGGACATCGCGACCCAGTCTTTCATTCCATCGGCCCAAACAAATGCCGATTGCTGGAATTTTCCAGAATCAATTCCATCCCAGATCTCAGAAACCGTAAACGGTCCCTCGTGATGATCCCCGACATAAATGAACCACTTTTTTTCAGACATCAGATCTTTCAGACATAAAAGGTTCCTTAGAGTATTCTTAATTCTAAGGGAATCATCGATGGGATTCAAATGGAGCCTTATTTCTATTCCAGATCATTTAGGCGTGCAAAACGTCGGGGGGCGTCTCGGCGCTGCATTCGGGCCTCGTGCCTTTTATGAAATCTTTTCTCAGATGAAAGGGCATCGTCCAAAAGAACCTTCGATCCTAAGCACGATGTTCCGTCATAGTACCGTCGCTCCGATTACTTCGGTGATTGAAGAAAATCACGAACGAGCAGCGATTGAAGTTTGCGAAGCCGCAAGGACGGCCGATCGAACGGTAGTCGTCGGTGGCGGTCACGATCACGGCTATTCACATCTATTGGGACTCAGTAAATTCCTTGGACCGAAAAAACGGATCGGTTGCATCAATATTGACGCGCACCTAGACATGAGAAAGCCTTCACCAAAAATCGGGAGCGGCAGCCCGTTTTACCTTTCGATTGAAAGTGGAATCTTAAATGGGAGCGATCTCATCGAATTTGGCATTCAAACTCATTGTAATGCACCTGAGCTTTGGGATTATGCGTTGCGAAAAAATGTTGAAATTCTTGAGTTTAACCGTCTTCGCCATTCCGCGGCGAATAAATTTTTTACACAGAGTTTGGAAAAACTAGAACGTCAAGTAGATGCAATTGTGGTTAGTTTAGATCTCGACGCATCCGCTGAAGCATTTGCTCCAGGTGTCTCTGCACCTCAATCGGAAGGTTTTACTTCCGCAGAAATAGTCGAATTCTGTGAGGCTGCAGGAGCAAATAGTAAGGTGATATCGCTTGGGATTTTTGAATTAAATCCCCTGCATGACATCGGCGGAAAAACTGCACGTTTAGCAGCGACCGCAGCCTTTCACTATTTAGAGAAGGCGCGAAATCTTTGTTAAATGTTTAAGGGCTACACAAAGAGGACAGAGCATGCAGCAACAAAACATTTCAACAGGTTCACCTATGAAAGAAGCAAAAGGACCGTCTCACCTTTGGGTTCTCGAAGACGATGAAGACGCGATTCTTCTTTATCAGAAGATGTTCGGGAGCGGGTACGAGGCTGAGTACTTTAAATCTCTCGGTGACTTAAAAACCACGATTAATAAAACGGATCATAAAAAGCCAGAACTCCTGATTGCTGACCTTCATCTTCCAGACGGCGAATTTACTAATTTCCTAGGAACAAACGCTACTCTTGAAATGCCCTTCGCAGTCGTTTCTGCTGTCGATGATTATAAACTTCTTCAGGACTGCTTTAAAAAAGGCGCTCGCGATTTTTTCGTTAAGCCCGTAAACCGAAACGAAATTCTATTTAAGATTAATCGGATTTTAACTGAAAAAGGATCGAACACCTCTCCTCAGTCTAAACCCCGCTTTAAAGAGCTCACCCTCGATACCTTCACTCAGACTGTAATGCGTGACGGGACAGAAAAAGTGATCCAACTCACCCAGACCGAGTATAAAATTTTAGCGCTTTTTTTCCGTAATCCGGATCGCAGGTTAAACCGCGAGTCGATTATTACTGAAGTCTGGAATAGCGAAGCCCTGAGCCCTAAGGCATTTGATTTTCACCTCTCGAAGCTCCGCGAAAAACTTCGCGATCTAACGGTGAAAATTAACTACCAGACAAATGAAGGCTACTGCCTCGTTCAGGAGTAACTGTATACTAGGGTCATGAAGACCTATCTACTTGCGATTGATGAAGGCACCACGGGAACGACCGCGGTGATCATGGATAACGAACTGAATCTCGTCGCCGAGAGTTCAATCGAGTTTCCACAGCACTTCTCGAAACCAGGGTGGGTTGAGCACGATCCTAAAGAAATCTGGAAGGCGGTCGGTGAAAGTATTGTATCTGCTCTTAAGGGAGCAGGCATCGATGCGAAGCAAATTTCCGCGATCGGTATTACGAACCAGCGTGAGACGCTTTGCTTCTGGGATAAAAAAACGGGTGAGACACTATCAAACGCGATCGTCTGGCAGGACCGAAGGACTGCGGATATTTGTGACTCATTAAAAAACCAGTCGCTCGAGGAAGTTTTTCGTAAGTCGACCGGACTCCTACTCGATCCCTACTTCTCGGGCACGAAAGCAGCGTGGGCTATCACGAACTGGCCGAATGTGGGTAAGGCTGCGCGCGAGGGGCGACTCGCCGTCGGAACGATCGATAGTTATCTCGTTTCGAAGTTAACAGGCGGGGCTGTGCACGTTACTGAGCCTTCGAACGCTTCCCGCACGCTTGCATTTCATTTAGAGAAAAGAAAGTTCGATGAATCGCTTTGTAAGGCTTTAGGAATTCCAGTCGAGATATGGCCCGAGGTAAAACCTTCGACAGGCGTGTTCGGAAAAACGAAAGGAGTAGGATTTTTACCCGATGGAATTCCTATTACAGGAATACTCGGTGATCAGCAGTCTGCGCTTCTCGGTCAGGCGTGCACGAAGCCAGGACTTGCGAAATGTACTTACGGTACGGGTGCATTCTTACTCATGAACACGGGTTCGAAACCCGTTTACTCGAATCATCGCTTACTCACGACGATCGCGTGGACGCTCGGTGATCTCACGGATGATAAAAACACGACTTACGCTCTCGAAGGATCTACCTTCGTAGCGGGTGCTGCTGTCCAGTGGTTTAGGGATGGACTCGGGCTTATTAAAGATTCGGCGGAGATTGAGGCGCTCGCATTGTCTGTAAAAGATTCCGGGGGCGTGACTTTCGTTCCGGCACTCACCGGACTCGGTGCCCCTTACTGGAGTCCAGATTCGACCGGACTCTTTACCGGCATCACACGCGGAACGACGAAGGCGCATCTAGCGCGCGCGGTGCTTGAGGGAATTGCATTCCAAGTCGCAGACCTTCTCGCGGCCATGCAACAGGATTTAGGTCGCCCACTCGCTGGACTAAATGTGGATGGTGGTGCTTCTGCGAATAATTTAATGATGCAGTTCCAGGCGAATATTCTCGGTGTGAGTCTTAAGCGCCCGAAGTATGTCGAGACGACTTCACTCGGAGCGATCTTCGCCGCCGGCATGGGTATCGGGATCTGGAGTGACCTATCCCAGGTCGAGAAGAGTTGGAAAATCGACCGCGAGTTTACCTGCACGATGTCTCCTTCTGAGCGGGGTTCTGAGATCGCTCGGTGGAAGAGTGCTGTCGGGAAAGTCCTTTTTCGGGGGTAGATAAACTCTACCGATTTTTACATGCACATGCAGAAATCGGTAGGGTTTAATGGGTGCGATTTATATTAAGGCATTAATTTTATTAGCTATTTATATAAAAACCCTCTGCGATATAACGCATAGCGAATTTTATATTGCGCAATGCATAATCCCGCTATACAACCCACCTCAATCTTTTAATGAGTTCGCAACGATTGCGCGCTTTAACGAATCATTTTGGCGTGAGCTAGGGAAAGAAAATTTTAGATAAGAAATCAATCAAAACTAGAGATTAAAAATGAAAAAAACCCATCTGTTCTGCTTAGTTTCAATGACACTCGTTCTATCTGATATTCACTTTGCTACTGCCAATATTTGTGAAGAGCGTATTGCGGCCGTGGCGATCGAGACAAGCTATCAGAGTCTGCTTTTGAAAAATGAGGTTGCCCGCGCAAATCCCATGCAGACCGCAGAAGCCGTTCGTAAAACGTATTCCAGTTCTCAAGTTAAAAAGCTTGCAGCCAAGCTTTGCAACCAAACAGATTTGATGATCCAGGCAAATTTATTTGAGCGTTAAGCATTGGATTTAGGCTCTAAATTAGCTCGCAACGATTACGAGCTTAAATGAAATATTTCGGCGAAAGCCATGGATTTGAAACATTGAATAAATTAATGGAGAAAATATGAAAGCCAGTTTTGTTTTTGTGTTTCTG
>JBGSHQ010000255.1:0-18254 GCA_041752095.1 Bdellovibrionia bacterium | reverse complement strand
ACTAATTTCCTGTGCAGGATAATGACAGAGAAGATCAAACATCTGCCTGAATAAAGCGGGTTTCTGGACTGTTCGAATACTGAGAAGATCTTTACCGATCACGGTTTCTATAATGGAATTCTGGATGAAAGATCTCCATCTCGGATAATCCGTGATTGCAGAATAAGACCCCGGATAGCCTCCGTAGGATAGAAATTCATCGAGGCTCATTCCTAGCTTCGATGATTCAGCAAAATCCCAGTGATATGCGCGCAAGACTTCAAAGCGTCCAGTGAGGCTTTCGTTTAATCCTTTTTGGATTTCTAAAGAACTCGATCCCAGGAGTACGAGACGAATTCGATTCTTTTCCGACTCCTTATCCCAGAGCTCCTTAATGAGATCTTGCCAGTGAGTCACTTTCTGGATCTCATCAATGACGAGAACCGCGCGCGGGTCAGAATTTTTCGCCTTCGCCCACTTTTCTCGCAGCCAATTCTGAGAGAGCGAGAGCGACTCGTCGGCCGAATGGTAGTGGAACTCACCCTCTCGCCACTTCTCCTCGATCTGTCGAATCGCAGTGGTCTTCCCAACCTGTCTGGGTCCGATGAGGACTTGAATGAGAGGTGGGTTTATTTCTCTCAGTCGTGATTCGAGGTCGATTTGAAAACTGCGGGTGATTTTCATGACTATAATTATTATAGACTGATCTACAATTTTTACTAGGTAGATCTATAATTTATTTTTTATAAATAATATTAAATACTTATATTGATAAAGAACCCGAAAAAAATAGAATTCATAGTAAAATCATCCTGTACAAACAGTGTTGCGCATTGCGTTAGAGTTCTGTATAACATGCCTCTGTTATTAACCGTCCCGGTGCAGTGCAATGGAGAATCATCTCCTAACTAATCAGGGCAATATCGGTCAGTCCTATCCTTTGAGGTTCTTTATGATTAAGTCAGCGCTTTCATCTCTCTTGGTTATCTCCCTTGGCATCAGCGCGGTTCGCGCCGCAGATGATATCGAACTTTCCAAACTCCCGGTCGATGATGCCGCCCAAGCAGTTTGGCTTACGCTCGATCGAGAAGCGATTTTTAAGTTTGATACGACGAAGATCCCGGCTGGAGTACAAGACGACCTCTACTTTCAAAACGGCGCTGTGTTACCACTTTCGGCGAAGCCGCAAGCCGGCTCCAGTTACTGTAAACTCGATCTTCAAGAGACAGTGGAATCGAAGGCCGCCAATTCGGATATCTCGGTGAAGAGTGGAACAAATTTCAAGGTTCGCGCTCTAGAAGAATCTCAGGCCGTATCGGGTGGAAAAGCAGTTCGGTTGGACCTCGCTTCTTCTTCGATACTTAATGGAGCGGTAAGCGTAATAGAGAATCTAGTATGCATATCAGCAAACTCGGAAAAGGCAGTAACCGTTTCGGAAGTCACCGAAATAACGGGCGGAGCCTTACGTGTTGAGTATGGTTACATTCCGATGGCTGCTCCGCCCGTTAGTGGATGTATCGACGGTACGATTTATTTTTATATCCCAGTGTGGCTAACAAATTCGTCGCTCAGTTCGACGTCTTCAGCTCCTGCTGCCGGTGGGTATGGATATAACAGTAATTATACGAATCTGATTGGAACGAGTGCTGAAGGATCTGTTCAAATTGAGGTCCTTTCGGGAAGCCTCGCACATGGAATGCTTCAGCTTTCGGACCTGACGAAGGCAAACATGATTCGTGGTCTAGAAGCAACCGGCCTGAAAGTAGCTGATTCAAAGAAAATCTGCGTTTCGGATGTGTCCTTGAACCTTGGCGTTTATCAAAACCGTATTTACGGTGGCGCGGTTTCGATCACACTGAAGGACATGGGACTTAAATATAAAGTCAATTTCTGATCTTAGAATTGCGAAGGGCCAGATACTAACTACAGCCTGGTCTTGCCTTGAATCGATTCAGATGCGCTCCTAGGAAGCGATTTTTTTCAAATCTGCAGGCTTGATTCGATACTCGCGCCCTACTTTTGAAGGCTTGAGTTTTCCACTTTTAATCCATCGTAAAAGTGTGCGTTCAGAAACATCGAGATACTTCGACGCGGCTTCAAGCGTAAACCAAGGCGCTTCGGCGCTGGAAACCTCGAGAATCTGGATTTCTAAGAGATGTCCTGCGCGATCGAATCCGGCATAGACATTCTCAGCCTACGGATAACCTCCCCATTGATCTCTCTCTCCTCTTCCTGTAAATCCGCTCCATGAAGAAGAAAAACTACACCACCGTAAACGAGCGCCCCGACGGCCGCGAGATGATTAAAAACGCGAAGCTTGAGCGATTCGAAAATCGCACGAAAGTTCGCCGCTATACGGTCGAGTTTACCTGTCCTGAATTCACCTGCATGTGCCCCGTCACAGGATTCCCCGATTTCGCGACGATCATCATTAAGTACCAACCCCGCGACTGGTGCGTAGAACTGAAAAGCTTAAAACTCTATATTAACCAGTTCCGTGATCAGGGGATTTTTCACGAAGATGTATCAAATAAGATTCTTGATGATCTCGTAAACCTTCTCGACCCCTGGGAAATGGAAGTCGTCGGCGACTTCTCAGTCCGCGGAAACATTAAGACCGTGATTCGCGCGAACCATGTTCGTGGGAAGAAAAACTAAACTCGTCCTTTAGAAACTCGCTGCTGCGGTGAAACCAAAGATCGGCAGAAAACGCGATTCGTCTGCAAACGTGTAATGTACACCGAGGGTAAACGCGTTCCAGTGGTGCGTGATTCCGAAACCGAAAAGTTCGTATGTAAAATCATACGTAAAACCTGTGGATAAAGCGTTATTACCGAGTCTTGAACTCTGTGGATTATAGAGCCAGCTCCAGTCAACTTCAGCTCGCGCTCCTTTTATATATCCCGTGGTCTTCGTCACCTTCGGCGCTTCAGTCCCGAAGTTAAAATTTCCTCCGATAAAAAAAGCCATGTTTGAAGCGATTTCATATGCAGTCACGATTCCTGGCTGCCAGCGAGTGATTCGAACGTCCGGGTTAAAATCACTGAAAGTGCGTGGGTTAAAACTTTCATAACTCACAAAAGCCGTCGCCATAAACGTCGGATACTCGATCATCGGAACCTTTGCCGAAAGGTTCCACTGCTGCTGAGTCGTTCGGTAAATGTTGGACGATAGCTCGAGCGAATCAAAAACTCCGTAAGCAACGCTCGAACCTAAAACCCAGCTTCCCTGGGGAAGGCTAAAAGGGCCGGGAAGAAGATGGGTGTAGGGAAAGGCAGCGTTTACGGAACCACGGGATTCAGATGCGGGCGCGGCCGGAATTTCTTCAGCAGAACTCACCTGCGGAGTACTTTTCTTTTTTCCCTGAGGAGTGATCGTTTCGGTCGGCATGGACCGAGCTGCCGGAGCGGGTCGCGGGGCTGACTTTACGGCTGGCTTAGCTTGAACCGGATTTTCGTTTGGAGCCTCGGTCACTTCACGAGTCCTGATTCGGCTCCGGACGGACTGAAAATCGGCTTCTGCTTGGGTCGAATCTTCCTTTAATAGCTCTGTATATTCATCCACAGGGGCCGCCTGAGGGGCATCATCCTGAAACTCAAGCCCTGCAAACCCGCTCAGAGGCGCCATGAGAGCCAAGACCAGGACTGCAATATTAGGATTCAGTAAGGATTTAGGCTGTAGCGTCATTATTTCGAAGTCCTTTAGAAGAATTGTGAATTTACTACGCCTTCTGGTCAAGAGTTCATGGTAAGCAAAAACTCGAATGACCAATACCTCAAATGTAACCCGTGCCGAAAACCTTCGGAATATCTGTATCATCGCCCACGTCGACCATGGCAAAACGACCCTCGTCGACTTTCTCCTCCGTCAGGCAGGCACTTTTGCCAGCCACCAGAAGCTCGATGACCGAGTCATGGACTCAGGTGATTTAGAACGTGAACGTGGAATCACTATTCTCGCGAAAAACACTTCGGTGCGCGTGAAAAATGTAAAAATTAATATCGTCGATACTCCTGGCCACGCCGACTTCGGCGGTGAAGTCGAACGAATCATGGGGATGGTCGATGGATGCCTTCTCCTCGTCGATGCGGCTGAAGGCCCTCTCCCACAGACCCGGTTCGTGCTGAAAAAAGCACTCGGTCAGGGAAAACGCGTGGTTCTCGTCATTAATAAGGTCGATCGTCCGGATGCGCGGATCGATGAAGTCGTGAATATGACTTATGACCTCTTCCTCGACTTAAATGCGAACGAAGAACAAATCGAATTTCCGATCATCTACGCTTGCGCCCGCGAAGGCTGGTGTACTCCTGACCGTGCGGAAGTCGATGCACTCGTTTCTGGAGAGAAGAAGGGCGACCTCATGCCGCTCTTCGATTCCGTTTTAAAAACAGTTCAGGGCCCTCCGATTTATGAAGGAGCAGAACTCCAGATGCTGATCTCCAACCTTTCGCACTCCGATTACGTCGGACGTCTTGCGATTGGGAGAATCATGCGAGGAAATGCAAAACGAAACCAGCGCGTGCTTAAACGTACAGCGACTAAGGATATTCAGTTCGGCATCACTCGAATGTACACCTACGAAGGCCTGAAAATGGCTGAAGTCGAAACCCTCGAAGCGGGTGATATCGGCGTTATCGCAGGATCAGAAGACATCGAAATCGGTGACACGATTACTGCGAACGAAAGTGTTCCCGCACTTCCTCGAATCGTCGTCGAACAGCCGACTCTCGGAATGATTTTCTCCGTAAATACTTCTCCCCTTTCTGGAAAAGAAGGCGAAGCGATTCAGTCTCGAAAATTCCGTGAACGCCTCTTAAAAGAAGTGCGTTCAAACGTCGCGATTCGCTTCGAAGAAACCGCGCAGTCTGACCAATTCCGAATTCTCGGACGAGGTGAACTCCAGTTTGCGATCTTAATCGAACAGATGCGCCGCGAAGGTTTCGAATTCATGATCGGTAAACCGACCGTTCTTTACGGAACGGACGAAGCAGGAAGCCGAACTGAGCCGATGGAACGCGCCGTTCTCGATATGCCGGAGACGGCTACTGGAGATGTCACTGCGATGTTCCAGCAGCGTAAAGGAATTCTGACGAAGTATGAAGGCGGCGGAACTTCGGGCAGCGGAGCTGGCCGCGTTCGTCTTGAGTTTGATATTCCGACTCGAGGCCTCTTAGGAATTCGATCACGCTTCCTCACTGCCACTCGCGGTGAAGGACTTTTCTCGACCATCCTGATCGGCTACGGCCCCTACCAGGGAATGCTTGCGCACCGAAATAACGGCGCGCTCATCTCCGATCGTACGGGCGATACCGTCGAGTACGCGCTCATGGGACTAGAAGAACGCGGCGTCCTCTTTTTAGGACCTGGAGTTCCAGTCTATGAAGGCATGATCATCGGCGAGAATAATAAAGACAACGACATGAACGTGAACTGCTGCCGTGAGAAGAAACTCACGAACATCCGTTCTGCCGGCGCTGAATTCCTCGTCACTCTTGCCGGGATCCGAAAGATGTCGCTTGAACAGTGCATCGAATGGATCGACGAAGATGAGTGGATCGAAGTCACTCCGAAGTCGATTCGCCTGCGTAAAAAAGTTCTGGCCCAGGGCCAGCGCAGCGTGAAGCGCGAAGAACGGATGAGCTAAGGCTCGTTTTAGTTCTAAGCAATCACGTGTCTGTGTTTCATTCGCGAATAAACGATAATTCCAACTGCAAAAAGAAGTATCGCGGCTGATGCGAGCATCAGTCGAGAACCGTGTGCGTGATAAAATGCAGTGAGCGACATGACGAGAAACGCATAAGGACGAATTTCGTAAACTAACTTTTCCATTTTTTATTCCCCCATAAACCGTACAACTACTGATGAAGATGCAAGCAGTCTGCCGATGTGGGGTGACTGCTAAGCTCTTGAAATGATTGGGCTGGAATAGGGGGCTTCTGTCTAAGTCTTCGACAGCTGTACTGAAGATAAACAAATTAACTTGCAGAATCGCTCCCGCAAGTTACGGTTTCACTCATGAATAATCTCTTACTCCTGCTTGGCGCGTTTCTCGTTTTCTCTTCATCTTCATTTGCGACCGATCTGAATGAGTGCCGTAAACACCATGAAAAACGAGTGGATCTCGTTCAAGCAAATCAAGCAGTGAGCTGCTTAAATACCCTTCGCGACGAAACGCGTACGAAGGATGCTGCGACTTTTCTCGAAGCATCCAGGCTTTCTCTGGAAACCACAGTTTGGCTCTACTCGCGGTCCCCACTTTCTGACCGTGCACCGTTTGCGAAGCTCGGGCTCGAAATCGCTGAGAACACCCAAACCTCTCTGCCAGCGAGTGCCTTAGGGCCCTACTGGGCGGGTGTTTTTCGTGTGATGAAATGTCGACTCTCGGATACTGGGCCGATCCCAACCTGCTTTTTAAATCAGAAAAAGACGATCTTAGGTCTTTTCGAAACCGCTCGGAAAATCGAGCCCTCGGTTAATGGCTATGGTCCTTTACGAATCCAAGGGATCATCTATCGTGAAATGCCAAAAATCACGGGTGGGGATAAAGCGCGTTCTTTAAAGCTCCTCGAGGAATCGATTAAAAGTGCTCCGAATTTTTCCACGAACCCACTCGAGCTTGCAAAGCTTGCTCTCGCGACTCGGGATGCCGCCCGGGCGCGCACACTTCTCGATAACCTCGTAAAAGCTTCATGTTCTCAGCTCGATTCGTCTCGAGTCCCTGAATGCGAAGTCGACCAAGAAGAAGCGAAACTTCTTTTACAGCAGAACTAAATCATGGTGAATGTTTCTATTTTAGCAGTCGGTACTGAGCTGACCCAGGGTCAGATCACGAACCGAAACGCGGCGTGGATTTCGGAACGACTGACAGCGCTAGGCTACACCGTCGTAAACCACACCGTCGTGGCGGATGACAGGCCCGCTATGACTGCCGCCCTCACCCACCTCGCAGCGTTCTCAGACCTCCTCTTCGTAACCGGGGGCTTAGGCCCCACTTCCGATGATTTTACCCGCGATGTATTAGCGGCGTGGACAGGAAAAAATCTTAATTTTTCTACCCCAGCCTGGGATAAAATTGTTCGCCGACTCACCGAAAGAGGAATCGAAGTCGCAGAGAGCAACCGTACTCAGTGCTATTTTCCTGAAGGCTCAGAAATTCTCGTGAACGATGATGGGACCGCAGACGGATTCCGATTCATCCATTCTCACGGGGGTAAAAAAACAGAAGTCGTCGTTCTACCCGGCCCCCCTCGTGAGGGAACTCATCTCTGGGACCGATATGTACCTGAATGGCTACGCGAAACTTTCGGTGATTTAGCGCCGGAAGAACTCGAGACCTGGAACTGTATTGGAAAAAGTGAATCTGCCCTAGGAGAGATCGTCGAAGCTGCTGTCTCTGGATTCGGCGTGAAGGTGGGTTATCGGGCGTCGATGCCCTACGTTGAGGTAAAAATTTGGTTCCCGCTGGGATATCCACGCGAAAAGAAGTTGGCGCTTCTTGCAAAGCTAAATTCTGAACTTGCACCGTATTCGGTTTCTCGAAACGGCGAAGACCTAGGTGAAAAATTTCTTCGCGCAGTTGCTGCGCGTGCGGATGGGCTCGGAGTTACCGTACTTGACCTTGGAACCGAAGGAGTTCTCACCGAGCGACTCATTAACCTCTTAAAAACGGAAACGGGTCGGAGTGTCCAATCCCGAGTTGAAATTCTTACTCGCTACTCCCCTACAGCAAAATCCGACGAACTTCCTGATTCTGCATCGGAGTGGATCCTAGCTCTATTCGCTGATGGAACCGTTACTGGAATCGGTCCGAAGGGAAAGTTTTCGGTCCTGCTTCCTAGGCCATATGCAGCCCCCTCACTCATCGACCGACTCAGAAAATACCATACAGAACTAGCCCTTCGTGCGTGGACGGAGTTTCTTAACCGTGAGTGACTACGGGATCCACTGGTTTCGCCGGGATTTAAGGTTAACGGGGAATCCAGCGCTCGAACGGAATCTAGCGAGGAACCCCGGCCGCGTTCTCGGCGTGTTTACGTTTGATAAAAAATTTCTTTCGCGCCCAGACTTTTCACATGGGCGGTTTTTATTTTTTCTTCGAACCCTCGAAAATCTTCGTGAAGAAATGCGTTCCCAGGGTGGCGATCTTCTTTTTTTAGATGAAGGGCCTGAGGTTGCGTTTACAACGCTCCTGAAGTCGCTCCAGAAAACGAAGGCGGGGCTGCCAAAACTCATCTCCTGGAATAAAGATTACGAACCGTTTGCACGGTCGCGAGATCTCCGGATGACGGAACTTTTCGAGAATGATTTTAAACTTCACACACACTCGGAGCGTGATCACCTGCTTATCGAGCCTGATGAGCTTACTAAAGACGACGAGGGAGGCACCTACCAGGTATACACTCCCTTTAAGAATAAGTGGTTAAGGATCTTTGCTGGCAGTGAAGTAAATGCCCGCCTTCGAGAGACAGGAATGTGGCTTAAAAAAGGGCCGCCTGAGTTTTCATTAAGATGGAATGATTCGCACTTTAAAGGGCTGAGCTCCAGTGATGGGCTTCTCGAGAAATATATCGACGAGACTTCTAAGAAAGTTTCCGCATCTACGATCGCACAGAGTCCTAAAGCGGGGCACTCTGCTGCGAAGGAAATCTTAAAAGAATTCCGCGATTCATGGATCGCAGGCTACGGAGAACAGCGCGATATTCCGAGTCTCCCTGGGACATCGAAGATGTCGGTTTATCTAAAAAATGGCTCGATTACGGTCCCGCAGATCATCTGCCTTTTGAAACTCACTCCCGATTCGCCCCATCTTAAATATTTTCAGCAGCTCATCTGGCGCGAATTTTATTACCATATTCTTTTTCATCATCCGCGGGTTGAGAAGGAAGCGTTCTTAAAAAAATATGTGAATCTACCCTGGGAAAATAATCAGGAGCACTTTAACCGCTGGTGCGAAGGGCGAACTGGATTTCCCATCGTCGATGCGGGGATGAGGCAGTTAAACGAAACGGGATGGATGCATAACCGAGTGAGAATGATCGTCGCGAGCTTCCTCACTAAGGATCTGCTCATCGACTGGCGATGGGGCGAAAAATATTTCATGGAAAAATTAATCGACGGTGATCTCGCGCCGAATAACGGCGGATGGCAATGGGCTGCATCGACGGGATGCGATCCGCAGCCCTATTTCCGAATTTTTAATCCTACATCTCAGGGTGAGAAATTCGATCCTGAAGGAAAGTACGTTAAACATTGGGTGCGGGAACTAGAGAGTGCACCCTTAAAGAATATCCACGTGCCGAAAAATCCGGTCGTCGAACACTCCATTCAGCGCGATAAAGCACTCGCGCTATTTAAGGCAGCGAGAGGATAGACCTACAGCTTTGCCTTGGCACTTTGCCTATGCGACCGGCATCACATTCTGCGCGGTCTTACCTTTTTCGCCTTCGTAAATATCGAATTCTACTTCTTGGCCCACTTCGAGAGACTTATGTCCGTCTCCTTGGATTGCCGTGTAGTGCACAAATATTTCTTCTGATTGGGGGGAGGTATAAGAGATGTTCGATTCTCTTTCGATGAAACCGTATCCCTTAGCGTCATTGAACCATTTCACTCGTCCGACTGCCATGTCGTGTAAGCTCCAAGCTTCCTGGGCTCTGCCTTGAGCCCTAAGATTAAGTCTGAAAGATGAAATGCGATCTGTCAAACGAAGTTGGAATCTTGACGAATTCTTTACATTTTAGCGACGGAGAGCTGCCGACTGGGAAAGTGAGAAATCGAAAATAATCTCGTTTTCTCCGACATATCCCATGGTTTTTCGAATTTCACGTTCCTGGATCACTTTACTCTTTTCGAGGAGTGCGGACTCGATTTCGATCCGCTCAATCTCGGCGTCTGAATCGGTTAGCTGAGTTTGGCGTTCTTTCAAAAGGCGATCGAGCCGTGAGTATTGGAGGATTCCGGGAGAACCCGCACCGAACTCATGCGTAATTCCGCTCAGTAGGAACAACCAGAAGGCGAAAATCGCAATCCATGCGCGATTCGGCGTCCATTTAAAATTTCGAAGGCTCACTAACAGAGGCATTCGGTTCCCATCCTAGGAAGACTAGAATACCCGAGATGATCACTTCTTTGCAAACACTAGATGCAAAAAAAATGAGTGACTTCAGCACCTTAGGTAAATTCTGCCCAGCGGCGATGATTCAAGCGATGAATTACTTATGCCCTGCATAGCGAGCGCGTGAACCTAAGCCCTCTTCGATCCGGAGGAGCTGGTTATATTTTGCGATTCGGTCCGTGCGCGAAAGGGATCCTGTCTTAATCTGGCCACAGTCGGTTCCGACCGCGAGGTCAGCAATGAAGGTGTCTTCTGTTTCACCCGAACGGTGGGAGGAAACCTGAGTATAACCCGCATCCTTCGCCATCTTCATCGCGCGGAACGTTTCAGTCACCGTTCCGATTTGGTTCACCTTAATGAGAATCGAGTTAGCGATTTTTTTATCAATCCCCTGTTTCAAAAAAGAAATATTCGTCACGAAAAGATCATCGCCGACGAGTTGGATTTTAGAGCCGAGGAGTTTCGTGAGCTCTGCCCATCCGCTCCAGTCGTGCTCGGCGAGTCCATCTTCGATCGAGATGATTGGATACTTAGCGACCCAGCCCGCGTAAACGGCGCACATCTCTGCGGAAGTCAGCTCTTTTCCTTCGAACGCGTAGAGTGTTTTTTCCTTCGTCGAGGATTTCGCGAGATACTCGCTAGCGGCGCAGTCGAGCGCTAAGAAGACCTGCTTTCCAGGGGTATATCCCGCCGTTTCGATCGCTTGCATGATGAGTTTAATCACTTCTTCATGGGGGTTCATGCCCGGAACGTTCGGAGCAAATCCACCCTCATCACCGACTCCAGTCGAAAGCTTACGATCGTGAAGAATCTTTTTTAAAGTGTGAAAAATTTCGCTACCCGCGCGCAGAGCTTCTGAATATTTTTCAAATCCCCGCGGCACAATCATGAACTCCTGGATCGCGAGTCCATTATCGGCATGCTTCCCGCCGTTAATGATATTCATCATCGGCACAGGGAGAGTCGTTCCTTCGCTCCCATAAATTTCTGCGAGGAGGCGGTACGTCGGGGTTCCGAGCGCCACTGCGGCCGCACGAACATAGGCCATGCTCACACCAAGGATCGCGTTTGCTCCGAGCTTTCCCTTATTCGTCGTTCCGTCGAGTGCGATGAGCGCTTCATCGAGCGCTTCGAGCGACGCAAAAGTTTTCCCAACGACCGCTGGTGCGATAATCGTGTTCGCATTCTTTACTGCGTTTAGAACGCCCTTACCCTGATAGCGCTTCTTATCGCCATCACGAAGCTCGATCGCCTCCCCTTCACCGGTTGATGCACCCGATGGAACGAGTGCGAGTCCAAGTGCGGGAGAAATCTTTCCGCCTGTAAGTGTCAGCTCGACTTCGATGGTTGGGAATCCGCGAGAATCGAGGATTTCGCGGGCGTGAACGGACGTAATTTTTAAAGACGAGAATGCAGTAAGATTAGACATGCTCCGGAGTTAACCACGGGGGCGCGGCGTCATTCAAGACTTAGTCTTCGGGAAGAGTGCCTCAATTTTTTTGGTTCTGTATTCGAAAATCTTCCTGACATCCTGGCGGACATACCATCCGGCTACGAGCTCTCCAAGTGGGCCGAGTGGGAGCTTAAATCGTACTCGGTCGGTCATCTGCGTACCTCCGTCTTTTTCGATAAACTCATGGGTGTGATACCAGAGTGCGTAGGGTCCCTTTAACTGGGTATCGACGAATTTTTTATTCAGCTCCCAAGATTCTATACGCGTAGTCCACTTCACTGGAACTCCGTGGATACTGAGTCGATAATGAAGGAGCGTTCCCTCCCCCATCTCTGGAGTGCTTTTCCCGATGACTTTAAATCCTAAAAACTCGGGTGTCAGGGTTTCTAGATTCGTCTCCAGACTGAAAAATGAAAAGACTTCCGAGACGGGACGAGGAATCCACTGAGTGGATTCGAGGATGTTCTCTCCATTTTCACGGTAAAACGAAATAGTATTCATACTGATCATTACGGATAAAGAGTGCGAAGGTTACAGTTTAGTCTTTAACCAGTTCGAGGACAAATCTCTCTTCGAGCGAAAGTCCCGAATCGGCTTTTTTGGATTTCACTTTTTTTAAAACTTCCGCGAAGCGAGATCCAGTAGCATACGCTTCTAGCACTTGAGGGTGAATATAATTCTCACGAGCTGTAGCGGGTCTATTCCGAAGCACCTGCGAGGCTGCTAGAACCGCTGAAGAAATATTTTTTTGAACTTCGACTGGATCCGAAGCAGGTCCCACTTCGATGAGTTTTTTTGCGGCGGTCGCAGTCCCCTGCCATGTCCTGTAATCTTTATTCGTGAAGATCTGGCCCTGACTATGACCCTGGAGGTATTCGGTTAACTCGGGCCCATCGATCGATCGAAAAGCCCCATTTTCATCGACATACTTAAAGAGTCGTTTGCCTGGCTGACTGAGAAGTTCTGCTAGAATGGGCGCCACCTCCGGCAGTTTTAACGAAAATTTATGAGGAACTGCCTCCTTCCCAATAAAATCAAAAAAAACTTCATCACCTGAAACTTTGACATGGCTTTTTAAAAGCGTGGTTAAGCCATAGGTTTTATATTTTTCGGCATACTCCACAGACCCAACTCGAATGGAACCCGTCTCTAAAATGACCGAAGCCGCTGCCAGCAACTTTTCTCGAGTGATTCCAGGTTTACGAAGATCGTTCATCACGGCTTGCCTTACATTGACTAAATTTTTTCCGAACTGAGCCATACGGATAAATTTCGTGACTGAAGTCGCCTGGGTCCACTCAGGATGATACGCGTACTGAGGGCGACCGAGTTTATCATATCCGATGGCGAGAATATGTGACTCGGCATCGGGAGAGATCCATACATCAGTGTACACAGGGGGGATTCCGAGTGAGTCGAACTCTTTAATTTTTTCTGCGTCGGTAATGAGTTTACCTTTTGAGGTAAAATATTTTATCTCATACTGAATCTTTTTTTTTGCTGCGATCTCAGCTTCACTCCTCGGCAGTTCGATAACTTCACGAGTGATCCCCTTAGGTCGTTCTTTAAAATAAGTAAGCCCGATCGCATCGGCAAGATCTTGACGCTTTAAATCGCTCTGGAGATTTACGATGCAGCCGTCTTCGAGGGCGTAGGCAGCTCCCCCGCTTACGAGCGCTATAAACGCTGTAAAGAGGAGATTAAGCCGTGAAAGACGGGTAAAGATCATACAAACCGTATCGGTCGTATTGGGCTGGGTTTTTAGGGGTTAAACTTTTACCTGATTAATTAAGCTTTCAAGAACTTCAGTCATGTTTGAACCCCGTTCTCGAGCGACTTTAACTAATTTTTCAAATGCTTTTGGGTCCAGACGAAACGTTTTTACAATTTTTTTATTAATGACAGATTTCACTCGCCGATCCCGCAAAGGAAAGTCTGCCCATTGCTTCACTTTACGATAAGGCATCCCCATAAATGCAGGACCTTCCTCTTTTCGCTGATGGAGACATTCAATAACCCGTGCTAACTCTTTGCGAGTCTTCTGATCAAAATCAAAGTGTTTTCCTAATCGGAGAACCGCTGCCGGTAAAACTTCTAAAATGCGGGGCTCGACATTAATGCCGGCCCATATCGCATCATCGATATTAATTCGCTGATTCGGCAATTTATGGATGCTTTGGTTCGTATATAAAAAACCCTTCGCAACTAAAAAGCCCATCACCTTTAAAAAACGAGGATCACGACGTTTCCTTTTATCCTGAGCGGCCTTTAATTTTATATTTTTAATTAATTTTTCGTGTGTCATAAGAAATTCTCAAGCTGTCCACCGTTTGCTAAAATTCGTTTGATTAAATTAGGAAATTTTCCTGATGCAATTGATTCACGGATGAGGAGCTTATTTTTCTCGGGTGCTTTAACTGCTTTACTCACTAAAGCCGATTCTGGATCGATGGATTCGACAAGGATATGAGTTAAATCAAAAATTTTTGTAAAAAAAGCTCCCGGTGGAACCCAGATGAGATAACTATCTTCATCATAGATCCATCCCATTTTATTTAGTTCCATTTTAAACTCAGCCTTAACCGATTCATCCATTCGAAGAAATGCATCGAGGTCACCCGTCGTTGCTAATGTTAAAACGGCAGAGATTTTCTCATTAGCGAGCAGACTCACCTGCCCTAGTAGCTGGATCGAGGATTTTGAAACAGGGAGAATACCCTCAGCTCGACGATGAAAGTTGATTTCTTCGACTTTTCGATCGAGCTGCTTAAAGAGGTTTTCGAGTTGTAATTTTACTGTCTCCATACCTCTCAGTGTTTATTAAATATAATATATTGTAAATACGATATATTATATAATAAATACATACACTTGAACTGCATATTGCACAGACTAAGGGTCATCTTTACGCTTTTATTAGAAACTCGCACTTACTGTCACGTAGCCAGCTTAACTCGCCAATTCCCAATCGAAGACGGAGAAAGCTCAATACTGCTGATGCTACTGAGAGGGTTCTTTAGATCTCAAAAAAATCGAGTCCCAACACGCATGCTTTTTTCTCTTTCGATTCATTTAAAACGGCCTCAGTTTTCGAAATGAGATCGAGTACGAAATCGCGAACCTTCATGACATCTTCTTCTGAAAGTCCCATCACGAGAGAGTAATGGAGATCGTCTTTTCCAGGTTCGTCCATAGAAGCAACCGCGCGTTGCCGCCAATTCTCGTGGTGCTTCGGGAGCATCACTGAACCCTGAGGTAGGTGCATACGAACCTCGCCTAAAATAAGCCGTCCACTTGGTTCTTCGAATAAAACACCGCATGAAATAAGGAAGTCGATCACTGCATTTATTCGGGAGCGCGAAACTCTCAGATGTTTTGCAATCGCTTCTCTGCGATTCGTTTCAGAAAGCGCAGCTAGGATATGAACTGCCGAATAGATCCACGAACTATAGTAACGAGTCTGCTGCTCAAGCGTGAGTCCCACTCCTGCTTTCACTCGGCTTGTGATTTTAGTTCGCACAGAGAGACGCGCAACGATCTGTGAGTCGAAATAGCGAATGAGGTCGTGGTCGGATGCTTTCGCGCGCTGAACGAGAAGGAGAAAGTATTCTGTTTCTTCATCAGTGAATTTAAAAAAACTCGAAGCGCGGTAGGCCTGTTCTAAACTCAGATCAGGCTTCCCATTTAAAACCTGGGAAAAAAATGAGGGCTGACACCGGAGATGCGTCGATAAACGTCCACGAATTCCTTTTCCGGCTTCGGGAAGCTCACACCAGGCTTTTAAAAATTCCTTGTAATTTCGATAGTCGAAGACAGACATATTATAAAATTATACATATTTACTCTCATTTTTATTTATAAATATATTCATTTATAACGCACTAAGTCTTATAACCCTTTCAAGCCAACGGAACCCAACTAACCCCCGCTGGTTTTAACAAGGAGACTTATATGTTGACTAAAATGATCGGATATTATAAAAATGTGCCCGCTATGATGAAACTCAACCTCGCTTCACTCGTTCTTGGATCACTCCTCTCAGTGACTGCTTTTGCTGGACCTGGATCGTCGGGTGGAGGCGGAGGAGTCGCGTGTGTCGATGATGTGTTCGCCCCTGGAACGAATTATCGCGATTTCTTCAAAGCTTCTTACAATCCTAAGGGAGCTCAAAATCACGTCTACGTACTCGACTACTTTCAGTCGAAGATTCCGACAGTAGATGGATACGTCCAACCGAATCTCTTCGACGGTAAAGCGTCGAAAATGTCAGAGGCAGCCGCGTTTAAAAAACTGAAAGATCAATTTGAACTAATCTTGGATGCAACTGGACCCTTTGACAAAATTGATAAAATAATCGGTCCCATTGATTCATGGATCGACAGTCCACTACAGGACTCTAAAGATTCCGGAAGGCAGTACTATCTCCCAAAAGGCTGTAAATATGTTCAGTTAGCATACCGCCAAGATAAAACAGTCTATGGGGATTCCGAATGGATTAAAAAACTAAACGGAGTACAACGCGCAATTCTTCGAATGCATGAAATCTATTTTCACGCTTATCTCGATCGAAAAGACTTAAAACCTGGAGAGATTTCGACATCTGCACCAGTACGAGATTTATTAAAATTGATCTTGCTACGCTCCTCTCCCAATTCCATCGAATATTCAGATCGTATTCGTGAACTCTTCGAAAGATTACGAATAAATTTTACTCCACTACTCGGCAGTAATTACTTTTTCGAGGGGTCTGAACGCAGATTTTCGAAATTTTATTCAATCGTTGCGATGACTCGAAGTAAGAATCCAACAGAAGTTTGCGAAATGGTAAAAGGTGATTCAATTATCTGGAATCAACTCTACTCAGGTAAATATGAGGATATCAATACCGTCTGCGCTTTGAATGGATACATTCTTAATAGCAACTGGAGACTCGCATTTAATACTGTAATGAGCGGAGTCCATCACGAACTCGAAAGAGAACGTAGATTTCTAAAATTAGGTCGAAGCACTCCAGAAATGCTTAAAAAAGATGTAGAAATTATTACAAACTGGCTGACTTCAAATCAGGTCAGTTTAAAAAATCTCCCTGGCTACGACGACGCTGTTTTCAAAGGTGCTTTAGAAGTCGCATCGAAGATGGTGAAAAACTAACTTGGAGTTACTCTCAATAAGAAACCCCGAACCAAGCTCACACGCTCGGTCCGGGGTTTTTATTTCACCGTCTTCGTCTGACCCTTAAGCACATTCACCGCATTAAACGCAGCCGTCTTATAAGCCTCAGCAAGGGTTGGGTAATTGAAAACCGAGTTAATGAAGTAAGTGACATCTCCACCAAACGCCATGACGGCCTGACCGATGTGGATGAGGTCAGCGGCATTATCACCGACGATGTGGACGCCTAGAAGTTTAAGGGTTTTCTTATCCACGATGAGTTTCAGAATCCCCCACCGATCGCCTACGATCTGACCGCGCGCGAGTTCCTTATAGCGAGAACGTCCTACGATAAAATCGGCACCAGAAGCTGTTAATTCTTCTTCAGTGAGCCCGATCATTGAAATCTCAGGAATTGTATAAATCCCGTACGGAAAGTTCGTCGGCATTTCGTAATCTTTTTCGACCGCGTTTGTTCCGGTCTTCATCGAAATTTGAAACGCGTGACAGCACGCAATCCGTCCCTGCTCCATCGCAGTCGCTGCAAGTGCTGGTGCGCCGATGACGTCACCGACCGCGTAGATATTCGGCACAGCCGTTCTAAAGTTTTTATCGACCTTAACCAGGCCCCGGTCATCCACGATGATACCGTGCTCACGAAGTGAGAGCGTGTCTGTATTACCCGAGCGCCCCTGCGCGATCAGGACTGTTTCTGCTTTAATTTTTTTCCCATTCGAAAGGTGGACGATGACTTCTTGTTTCGATCCCTTTTTTACTTCGATTCGGGTCGCTTCTGCCTTTAGAACAATATCCATTCCCTGAAACTCAAAACGATCGCGAAGCGCACGAACAATTTCCGTATCGACACTTCCTAAAATTCGGTCGCGCTTATCGATCAGAGTGACATGCGTGCCCGCCATCGAGAACATCGACGCGTATTCGCACCCGATCACCCCAGCGCCGAGTACCACCATCGAGTTCGGGACCTTTTTCAAATCTAAAACAGTATCACTATCGAAAACAAACTTCCCATCGACCGCTAAATTCTTCGGTGCTACAGGTCGCGCACCCACTGCGATCACAATTTTTTCGCCACTATAGATCGACTTCTTTTTTCCAACCGTAACTTCCACTTCGGTCTTCGATGCGAGGCGCGCCTCTCCCGTAATGACCGTTATTCCATTTCGTTTTAACTGATCCCGAATCACGATCGCTTCATCTGCCACCACTCGCTCTTTACGTCGAAGAAGCCTTCCCATGTCCGGGATTAAAAGTTTCTCTTTTTTTGCATTCTCCTCACGACCTAAAACTCCGCGCGAACCGAGAGAATACCGATAAACCGATTCACGAAATGATTTCGATGGGAGCGTACCGTAATGAACACATCCACCGCCCACACAGGGGTGACGCTCGATAATCGCAGCCGACTTTCCGGCTTTAGCAGCTTGGAGTGCTGCCCTCTGGCCTGCTGGCCCGGAACCGATTACGAGGAGATCAAAATGCGTCTTTTTAGGTGCACTCGGTTTCATTATTCTGATTATGCAGCTTTACGATTCA
>JBGSHQ010000254.1:0-2834 GCA_041752095.1 Bdellovibrionia bacterium | reverse complement strand
CAGATCAAGACTCACTCCCACCGTACGAGAGTCTCGACCCGATGCTGGTCGATTATTTAGAGCGGATGATGCCAGTTACAGACCTCGTGAAAAAACACGGACCTTGGGTACCCGAGATTCTTAGGAAGATCGAGATGAATGAATATAAGCGTCGCCAGGGTGCCCCGGTTCTTAAAGTCTCTTCGAAAGCCTTCGGCGTGGGCCGCCGGGTGCCGATTGCTAAGGTTTGGGATCAGTAAGGATGGATTTCATTTTAGTCAGAATCATGACGAACTACGGGTTGAATTTCTAATTTCTCACTCGTTTCTCATTTTCTCTTAAGATTCATGGATACACTCCGAATAGATTATTGGAGAGATATCTATGAAACCGTTTTCTATTCTTTTACTTCTATTAGCGACTGCTTATTTTTATCCTGTCGTGAATACAGCGAGAGCGGGAGATAATCCAAAAAGCCGAGAAAGTGTAGAAGCAAACCTTAAAAGCCTTAGGGAACAAAAAGCAACAGCGCAACGTAAGCTAGAAAAAGCCAGAATCGGTGGAGGATCGGAAGAATTAATTACTAGCCTCGAAGCTGAAGTAGAATCGATTGATCGACGCATCGGTGATGCATCAGGCACCCTTCGTTTTGGTACTCGCGTAACGAAAGATGTAAATCGGAAGTACCGGAAAATTGATAAGAAGTTCGAGAACATCGAAGAAGCAAAAGCAGCTCAAGTTAAAGCTCGTGCTGCTGGAGATACAGAAGAAGTCGAACGCTTAGATTTAATTATTAAAGATAATGAGCGCGCAATTAATAATAAGGAAAGTTCAATAGCCAAGAAACGAGAAAAATATCAGAAACGTTTTTACGAAAAAATGCCTGGAAAACATGCACTTCCTGATATCGAAGCTCCCGTTATTCCAGAATCAAAAATCGAACCGACACTAACGAATACTCAAAAAAAGGAGATCGAAGGTTGTTGGGACTTAGATAGTGTACAGACAAAGGAATTTTACGTTTTTTACCCTCTAGGCGGTAATTCCGTGCAGACGAGTTCTAAAATTCGTGCCATACCCGTGGCGGATGATCAGTTTACTCGTGATCTAGAATCTCAGATCCCTGAACTCTCAGATATGCTGAGAAATTCTGAATCTGGAAAAATCAGTAATTTGGAAGTCACAAGTTATGCTTCGAAAGTTCGGGGTCGCAAAGGAGATGAAGGACAAAAAGCCTTGTCAACATCCCGAAACGAGAATGCTTTGCGCGCCTTTAATACATTGCTCCTTTTAAATGGTCATATCAATGCAGGACTTAAAACTGGAAATGAACCAAAAGAATTTAAGCAAATTACTGTAGTCCCTGATCAACCTGAAATTGGTAACCCTTACACGGGCGATCTCGCAGCTCTCAGTAAAAAGAAAGTCCCTGAATCGTCGGGTAAGGCAAGATGGGACATTATTCGGAAGTATGCGACGATGATCAAAAATAACGGAGACCCAACTCCTGTAAAAAAATCGGATGAATCATCGGTCGAAGATATCATGAAAGAACTTGAAAAGTGCTGTGCCACTAGTGAAGCAACACTGAAGTATCAGCCGTATCAGTACAGTAAAATCACGGCGACTCTTCCGAAGTTTAGCCCGAATCTCAGTACTTGCGTGAAGGATCAGAAGAAGGTTTCGACGAATACGGGTGAAAAACAGGATGAAATCATTCGTTGCATTAGTCCTGACGATAATGCTTGTAATGGAATTCCAGCATCCCCAAGTAACACGCAAAAGCCTGCTAGTAACTCTGTTGAGGCAAAATAAAGAACTCTGGGAAAGGCTGACAGCCTTTAACTATCCCCACGCTTCCGCTGGTTATTACCTTCGGTCGTTTTTTCGCAATTCCGGCAGAGGTGGACCTGCATCTGTTCCCAGTTATGCCAGTCACCGTCGCGGTTCGGAAAAAGTTTGCGACACGAGTAACACTTAAATTGACCTTTTAAAGGCTTCGGCTCGTTCGGTGCATCCATGATCAGCTCCTGGGGAAGAGAACATTTCAAAAAAGAGAAACCCCGGTTCCCTGGCAGAGCCAAAGAAACCGGGGTTCTAAAATTTAATCTAAAAATTTAAAACTAGGCGCGAGCCTGAGTTAAAACTTCTGATTACCAGCGACCGCCGCCTCCACCGCCGCGGTTTTCACGAGGAGCCATTGGCTTCGCTTCGTTTACAGTCATCGCGCGTCCTGCGTAGTCAGCGCCGTTAAGCTTGCTGATTGCAGTGGTTGCTTCAGCGTCGGTCGACATTTCGACGAAGCCGAAACCTTTCGAACGGCCGGTGTCGCGGTCGGTGATGATTTTTACAGAGTCAACAGTTCCGCATTGTGCAAATGCAGCTGTTAGCTCTTCTGTGGTTGCTGAGAATGGAAGATTGCCGACGTATAGTTTCTTACCCATGAGACCTCCTAATAAGGCTGGGAGCCGCTAAGGAGGATCAAGAGCACGATTGCCCACAAACTCGAAAGAAGCAGATAGAGGCGCAGGTCCGAAAGTGGGCCTGTCGCGGGGGAGGCAGGAAAATTCCCTTCCGCCCTTACGCCCGAGACTAGCACCCTGCGCGGCGAGGTGCACCCTAAATTTAA
This sequence comes from Bdellovibrionia bacterium, assembly GCA_041752095.1. Taxonomy (GTDB): domain Bacteria; phylum Bdellovibrionota; class UBA1018; order UBA1018; family UBA1018; genus JACMQW01. Next base: position 226 of record JBGSHQ010000254.1, on the reverse strand, counting down.
ATAGGAGTTAAATAAAGGCTTGAAAATAAGGAATTAACCCTCAATCAATGGCATTTAGTCTTTGATATCATTAGCCTTTTACAGAGCTGGTCTTTTCTCTTTGGAATTGCTAAAATAGAGAGGTCAGTGACGTTCTGGTTAGTCTGTGTTGTACGTATCTTTAAGTAGCGATTCTGATCTGACTCCCGCCTCGATTTCTTAAAAAGTTCTGTCTACGTACTGTCTC
>JBGSHQ010000253.1:0-5669 GCA_041752095.1 Bdellovibrionia bacterium | reverse complement strand
CGAATCTGATTTCGGACTGATACCGGAATATACCGCGATTGCGTTTTCACTTCGGGCGCCCGCGAAGCGGTGCGTGATGGCGATGACTGCGGCTTCACTCCCTTCTTCACCTCTTCCTTCACTTCGCGTCGTTTTACAAATTCAGCCATGGCCCGAGAAAAGAGGGTAGCGAGTGACTCCCCGGGATTTCCCCCGAGCTCACGCATCCGAGTAACAAGCGACATAAATTCTTCATCGACCGTTAGTGCTAGATTCGTCTGGGTGGGTGAAACAGCACGAACCCGCTCTGGCGCCGGAGACTGAAGACTAGCATTCGCAACTAAAATCCTCTCGACCTCACGCGTGGGCTTTCCTTCACACCGACTTAGAAGTTCGCGGGTCTGCTCTCCCGAAATTTTTTCACGACGAACATGGCTTGCAAGCTTTGCGGTCGTTGTCAGAGTAAGCGATCCCTTTTCAAGCGCTGCCTTCACTTCCGGAACCCGATTAAGCAGCCTCATCGCTGAAACGCGTTCGGAACTCTGCGCTTCGGAATAGCCCAGGCCCTTATGAACATACTCGAAGAGACTCCCATACGCCCACTCGGCATAGAGGCGACGACGATCGATTTCGGCGAGGTACTCGAGTAAAATGAGTGTCGCGGTCTTTTCATTTTTAGCGGCCGTAAGCGTGACCATTTTCAAAGTAGCTGCATCGAGCGCCGATAGGTTTTCGTTCATAAATACTCCTTCTTTCGCGCTCCACTCTACACCCGTTTTTTAGGCTGCCTATTTTCGCACGAGAATGAATGGAGTTAATAAAAGTGATTCATTTTAGATTTAAACTTTAGGAACGATTTAATTACGCGAACATGGGCCTAGCTCATCAGTCTTACGAGAGATTAAAAACACACATCAAATAAATTGAAAAATGCTCACAAGAAAAAAAATGGGGTTATAGAATTATTTTTTCTAAATGAATTCATTCAGGATCGTCGCTGGGAACTACGAAAAAAAACAGATCACACTCGTCCAATCCTAATCAGGGACTAGAAGGCAATTGCCTACCATCACTTCGGGCGACCGCAGAATCACGGGAATATAACTAGCTCTGGGCACTCAAAAGAGCCGTTAGCTAAAGAAAACCCTAGTTATCCAACTGCAGTTAACTCCGATGCATAGATACCTATTGACGCATTAAGTCTTTAGGGCTAAAAACCCACACATATGAAAAATTTAACCGCTGTTTTAAGCCTTCTCTCCCTTTCAATCATCTCCGTCGCTCACGCAAATGACTCGAAAATGACCGGTACCTGGATCACGGACTGCCAGACCGGCGAAGTCGTGAGCCGCAAGCAAAAACTTACCTTTAATTCAAACGGAACGATCGATCAGGAAGACTCGATTTTCACGAACGAAAACTGCTGGGGATCCCCAACCACTCTCCTATCGAAAAAACTTTATACCGTTCTCCTAGAAACTGCGAAAACAGTGACCCTAGAAATGAATCCTGTGCCGACACACCCACGTGAGGGCGAAGTTTCAGGACTCCTCGTGAACTACTCATTCATGACCGCGGATTCAGTCTCTTCAAAAATCGTCGCCGCAAAAATCACTCGCGGTGGGGTACAGACCTCGGTTCCATCTGAGGAAATCGCATCACTTCCTGAAGTGGTTTATTCGAGAGAGTAGACTATCAGGTTGAAACGTTAGGTAAATTCCTATTGTTAAACGATATTGACATCGATCAATATATCGTTTAACTTAAGAGAATGACGGTAAAAGTGTCACCCAAGTTCCAAGTCGTTATCCCTGAACAAGTCCGAACTTCTCTCGGCATTCGTGCGGGCTCACGCGTAGAAGTGGTCGCTAAAGGACGGATTGCCTATCTCGTGCCTGTTCCAGAGCTTTCCGACCTCCAGTCCGACCTAAAGGGTAAACTTTCGCAATCGAAACTCAGGGATAAGAAAGATCGTTCGGTTTAGGTGTGGATACTAAATCCGTACTTCTCGATTCTTCAGTATGGATTGAAATTTTAGGCTCTGGACCACTCGCAGACGTGTGCACGATCGAATTACGCTCCACAACGATCATCGTCCCAACCCTTGTCATTTTTGAGGTCTATAAAAAAATCGCGACCTCGATCTCAGAAGATCAAGCCTTATCCGCTGTTGCTTTACTCTCCCAGCACACCGTCTCCGATCTCACGCACGAAATCTCTCTTGCTGCCGCCGACTTATCAATCCAGCATAAACTAGGTATGGCAGATAGCTTCATCCTCGCGCATGCCCTACATTCGGACGCTACACTGGTCACACTCGATAATGATTTTGCTGAACTGCCTGGAGTTAAAATCATTCGTAAAAAATAGGCGCCGAAAATAATCGGTCCAGAAGTGTCAGCTTTTTAAAGACATTTTCGAGTGTCTTTGTTTCTACCCTATTCGATCGAATCTAAACGGTAAGCTCTCGCTCCACCTTTAGAATCAATTAGCGCGGTTTCTCCAGCACTCGCGCCGAAGATCGCCTCGCCTATCGGAGAGGTCGGAGTGAAAACCGAGTAGGAAACTCCATCGACTAGAACCGTTGTACCACCGCCACGAACAGCGACGAGTGCATGGAGTGCAGCGCCCTTAGGTCGCTCGTCGTCTTCACTTACGAGTGGCTGAACTTTAACGAGAGAACCAACCACGACGGAGCCACCTCCCGCGCGAGTTGAATCTTCGATCGTAGAAATCAGTGAACGGTATTCGAGTATAATCGCTTTTAGTTCTTCGACTCGCGCCGACTGCGCGCCCGCTAGGTAAGAAGCTTCTACTCCACGCGTATCGTGTGGATCCTCAGGCGTACTTTCTTCATGGGTAGCGGCCTCGTGCGCCGACTTCGCAGACTTCGCAACACCCGTAAGTTCAGCTTCGAACTTTTCAATAAACGCGCGTAAAATTTTAGTTTTAAGTTCTCGTTTCATAGTCCCTCTATAATAAAGAAATTAGTTTAAAAACGGATTAGAAACTTTCTCAATCCCTATCTTTGAATTTCCACCATGACCCGGGCATACCCGAGTATCCCCGTCGAGCGTCAATAACCGCTCCTTAATAGAGCGAATCATGAGCCCGCCATCTGCACCCCATAAATCCGTCCGGCCCACACTCCCCTGGAAAAGGGTGTCTCCACTAAAGACAGTCTCGGGGACTTCAAGCGCCGAGTCTTCGTGAAGCCGAAACGAAACTCCACCAGGAGAATGTCCGGGGGTGTGAATCACAGTGAATTTAAGTGTACCGACCGCGATCTCTTCTTCGTGCTTCAGAAAGTGGTTAATCGGGAGCGGGTCCTCGTACTTCATTCCGAAAAGTTCGCCCTGCTTTTTCAAAATGTCATAAATAAATAAATCGTCATGGTGGAGCGCGAGTTTCGGCGCGCCGTCTGATGGTGAAGTGCTTGATAATTTCTCTGCCACGCCACGTGTCCCACCGATATGATCGAGGTGGGCGTGGGTATGCATCAGCCACTTCACTTTCGGGCGAAGGGACTTCCCTTCGTGCGCCCATTCCATTTTTTCAATCGCTGAAATAATTTTACCTGGCTCATCGCCTGGATCGATGACGGCCGCTTCTGCGGTTTTTGGGCACACGATGATTCGGCAGTTACACTGGAAGGGCCCGACGACGACATTTTTTTCTAGGTAGGGAGTTTTCATATTCGGTCCTATAAAATCAGCATAGCATCACCATAACTGAAAAATCGGTACTTTTCACGAATGGCTTCTTCATAGGCTCTCAGGATAAGTTCACGACCTGCAAACGCCGAGACGAGCATGAGGAGAGTCGACTTCGGAAGATGGAAGTTCGTGATCAGTCGGTCCACTGCTTCGATTTTTCGCCCGCCTGGATAAATAAAAATCGAAGTGCCTGATGAGCCTGGCTGGTACATTTTCGCGTCTAAATCATAAACACTTTCTAAAGTCCGAACTGAGGTCGTTCCGACGGCTAAAACTCGACCGCCCGAAGCGCGGTGATCACCGATTTTTTTAGCGACCTCCGAACTCACCTCATAATGTTCTTCATGCATGACATGCTCACGGACATCATCCGTCTTCACAGGGCGAAACGTTCCGAGCCCTACATGCAGTGTAACTTCTTCCCACTTGGCTCCTCGTGCTCGGACCGCTGCCAAAACCTCAGGCGTGAAATGAAGACCCGCAGTCGGAGCGGCAGCTGATCCCGTCTCTTTTGCGTAAACCGTCTGGTAGGTTTTTTCATCGAGTGCGCGAAGATTCGCACTCGCATCTTTCCTCTCGATGTAATGTGGGAGCGGTAATTCCCCCACTCCAGCCGTCAGTGGATTTTCTAAAAAGCGAGCCACGACGGTGCCGGATGTCGAATCTTTCGTCCCGCGAATCAGCTCTCCCTCGAGGCACGAGCCGTCTTCTTTAGGGATTGAAAATTTTAATCCGGGTTGCTGGCGAGCTGCTGAGTGAAACGCTCCCTCCCAGTAGTACTCACCTGGGGATTCAAATTCGGGTCTGCGCGAAAGGAGTAGCATTTCGATTTTTCCACCGAGTCTTTTTTCGGGTGGTGCGGTAGGATCGACACGATTTCCGATCAGGCGTGCGCGCATCACGCGCGTATTATTCGCAACCAGCATATCCTTTTCGTCGAGGTACTCAGGTAAATCTCTAAATCGCCTATGGGAGATCGACCCCGTCTTTCGATCGATGACGAGTAATCTCGATTCATCACGTGGCTCGACGGGAGTGTGCGCGATCAGTTCAGGAGGAAGAAAATAATCGTAAGAAGAGAGTAAGTGCTGATCGCTCATGGACAATGGGCGCCTTTAGTAAAAATGTTACGAGTATTTTATCTGCTACTGATCACTCGGATATCACTTGATAAAGGAGTTTCGAGAATAGTTCCATCAGAAAGTATCTTAAATAGCGTCACTTTCTCATGATAAATCACATCCGGTATAATCTCTCTAATCGTTAGAATGTCGTCTTCGATCTTAAGTTTCGAGCCTAATGGAGCTGTAAACTTTTTCGTGATCTTCAGCCGTCTTGAAAGATGGTGCGCGGCTATTAAATGACCCTCTTTATTCCATTCCGCCCTATTTCCATTTTTAATCCATAATCCCGGGGAAACTTCTAGCTCAGCGGCTGTGTTACTCGAGGCCTTAGTAATCAAATTGATCTGCCCATTCTCATGAAAACTGATTTCAGAAAGCGGTTCGACCCAAATACCGGGAATGACTTCCACACTTTCCATCGGTATAGCATAAAAAACAGAGGGCCCACGGGTCCACGCATAACGCACCTTCATAGTTAACCCATCTGCATTCTTTAATTCGATCGAATTCGTTCGAGTAAGATCTTTAAAAAGGTGATTCACGCGAATTCGTTCGTGATTCTGCATGAGTTTACGCGGCGAAATCCGAAGAGGAGTCCAGGTCACCCCCTCGTGTTCCTTGAGAGGAAGATCTTTCGCAATTTCAAACCCCATAGGCTTGTAGAGACGAATCGATTTCTTATCCCCATAAGTGTAGATGATTTCTTGATCAAACACCTCAGGATGATCTTCGCAAATTACCTTTATCCGTTCGACGAGTGACTCAAACAAACTGGGGAATGTCGCTTCATTTGACTTTGACTCCATAGCATAGGTTCGAAGCTCAATCTTAAAAGGAATGTCGATCTTCC
>JBGSHQ010000252.1:0-3515 GCA_041752095.1 Bdellovibrionia bacterium | reverse complement strand
TGTGACACTCGAAGGAAGTTTCCCGGCCTTGAAAGCCTCTTCAATCTTTTTTATCGCAGGCAGCGCAGTCGATTCATTTTTAATGAGATCGATCATGTCTGAAGGGCACTTCCATCCGGAGAGCTCGCCGCCCAGTGATTTAGCGGCGGCCTCGATATCGATAATCGTCCCCGTGCCCATCGGGCCTGATTGGAAGCCTAGTTTTTCAGAATAATCGGACGAGCGCGGAGAATGTGCCTGCGCAAATGTTACTAATCTCATAAATCATGTTTTCCCGAGAATTCGTCCCCAGGTAAAGAAAAAAGAAAAGCCGCCACAGGATAACCTGGGCGGCTCTTCGAATTTTACTCAATCAGCTTAAAGCTGATGAGAGATAGAAGCTTTTCAGCCTAAATCTTACCAGAAACGCTTGTTAGCGAAGGTTTCCTTGAGGCTCTTAGGGAAAGACCAACGAGGCTTCTTCGTAGCTGGGCGTGCTTTGATTTCCATTGGCTCGCCTGTGAAAGGGTTGATGCCTTTTCCAGATTTACGAGCTTTTACTTCCTTACGAACGAGGGTTCCAACAATAGGGAAACGCACGCGCTCTCCGCCTGCAGCAGCTTTAGCGCCTGCAGTGAAAGCAGTTTCAAGAATCATGCGAACGTCAGCGCGCTTCAGACGAACTTCGCCTTTGCGGGTAACGGTTGCAGACTTCATTAGATTTTCATGCACTTCATTGATGAACGAGAACTTCGTTTTCTTTTTTGCCATAAGGTACTTTATCTCCTGTTATGTTTATAGTTGTAAGAGGCCTTTTTCCTGCGTGCAATCGTTTTTTTTAAAAAGAGTGAGAAAAAAAGAAGCTGAACAACAGGCCTTTTTCGCTTTTTTTAAAAAAACTTCCATGCTTGTTCATTTAATTTACGCCTATTTTTCATAAAAACACCTTATTTTACGAGAAAACTTGCATATTCTTTAAACTGATCTCATTCTGACGGTGCATGATAAAAGCAATTATTTTCGATATGGACGGGACTTTAGTCGATACTGAACTCGCTGCGGCGAAAGCCGTCGAAGAGACTTTTAGGGCGTGGGACCATCAAGTTACTGAAAAAGACGCCTATTTTGTGACAGGACGGACGTGGAAAGTTGCTCTCGAATATTTATTTAAACAGTATCCGCCTAAAATTTCAGAGTCTAAAGCAGCAGATTTAGTGCTCGATTCTTACCGAAAAAAAATTGAAACTGACTTGATTGAGATTCCGGGTGCGCGTGAAAGTGTGAGGACATTGGCGACTCATTACCCCCTCGCCTTAGTTTCTGGTTCGCATCGCCAGGAAATTCTCTCTATAGTTGATCGATTAGGGATTTCGGATTGCTTCCAGGTTTTACTCGGAGCTGAGGACTACCCGAAGAGTAAGCCTGCTCCTGATGGGTTTTTAAAAGCTTCCACGCTTTTGGGGGTAAACCCAGAAAACATCCTTGTGTTTGAAGACAGTGTGGCAGGAATTGAATCCGGAATAGCTGCAAAAATGCAGGTCTGCGTTGTAACTTTAGCGAATCACTTTGGTCACGATACGAACAAAGGGCATCATTTTATCCGGGATTTGACGGGTGTGAACCCTGCTTGGGTGAAGGCCCTTAAGGCTCCGGCCATCTCGGGGTAGAGTTCCATAACAGTTTTTCCGCGAAGTTTATTTACGGCTAAAACTTGGTCGAGTGAGAAGTAGATTTGGATCTCTTGGGGTTGGGCGAGTTTGCCGTCGCCATCAATCCTAAGTACCCAATCCGGACGGTTCGGAAGAATGAGGTTTTCGGTAACAATCCGGTTTATTCTCTGACGAAAAATTCTCTCGATGAGCATTCCCTGTTCGGGAGTGATTCCTGCCCACTCTCCATTTTTGCGAGTGAAAGCCCAGTTTCCGCTATCCTTTCCGACGAGTTTTTCTAAACCGAGTCCAGTATGTTCCTCGAATTTTCCCAGAAACGGGGATTTGTGCTGAAGTGCCTGAGCGGTTTGCATATTTCCCAAAAATGCAACGAATGCCCCTTTTCCGATATAGGTTGCCGAAGAAGATTCAGTGCGAAAATAAATGTCAGCGGCTCCGGTTGGGTTTCCAAGTGAAAGGCTGATCATTTTTTCGGGTGTTTTATCGAGAGCAGGGAATTTTAATCGGATCTCTGCGCGGTAAGGACTAAATCCTAAATCCGCATCGTTCCCTTTATCCGCTTTCGTTTCAGTCGAGAAAGTGGAGAGAAGTTTTAGAAAATGCGAGATGAATTCAGTATCCGCACGATCAGTCACCCCAGGTTGGTCGGATCTTTCGATGAGCTTCCAATCGGCATAACCCTCTCGCACCACTCGGGCTCTCCACGCGGAGTCAGAAATGGGTTTCATCGAAACTTCGATCTCAGAAACGTTTTCTATGGAGATTCCTTTTAAAACAGGCTGACTGGGAGTGGGTTTAAGACTCTCTTTTGAGGTGCATCCCTGGGTGCAAAGGAGCAGAATGGCGGTTAATGTGGATGAAGTGATATAACGCATCGGGTTTTTGGTCATCGCTTAATTGACATCGTATGAGGTGCGCCCTATCGTGACAACCACGATGTTTACGGAAAATTCTTCGATCTGGGAAATGATAAAGCATGGCGGCATGACCATGCTTCCGCTCGTCGTATGCTCTCTCGTCGGGTGGGCTGTGATTTTTGAGCGAATCTGGCGCTTTCGAACTCTCGGGCAGGAGCTTCGTGAATTTCATCTCGAAGCGATGAATGGTCTTCTTCGAGAAGAGTGGGACGAAGTTAAAAAACTCTGCGAAAAGTCGGGAGGACTTCCGACTGCGGAGCTTTTAATCACGGCACTCGATCGACTCGGTGCTAAAGACGAACGCCTTCGATCATCTTGGTTAGAAGCTGTGGAGCGCCGACGGCAGATTTTAAACCAAGAGCTTCGTAAAAATCTTTGGTTACTGGGAACGATCGGGAGTGCAGCGCCCTTTATCGGGTTAGCAGGCACTGTGGTCGGTATTCTCCAAGCCTTTGGTGAAATGGCTCGTAAAGGAGCCGGTGGATTTACTGTCGTTGCTGCTGGAATCTCTGAAGCGCTGATTGCTACTGCAGCCGGTATCATCGTCGCTGTTGTTGCAGTCGTTGCCTTTAATGCTTTTCAAACGAAGTGGAGCTCTTTTGTTCTACTTATTAAAATCCAAGCCGAAGAGTTTGCCGAGATCCTCTCTTCATCAAGTGCGGCTTCTAGTGTCGCCACTCATTCAGAAACTAAGAAAGTTTAGGGGTTAACCGTGGCGATCAGGCTCGGTGGAGGAAAATCGGCAGGTGGGGGTGGCGAAGATCACGATGCCGAGATTATGGCCGAGATTAATATCACTCCTCTTACCGATATCTTTCTCGTACTCCTCATTATTTTTATGGTCACCTCATCTGTCATGTCGAATACCGGTGTGGACGTAAATCTACCTTCCGCTTCCCCACAGACCTCCCAGTCTCAGGCCGAAGGAGTCATTGTGAGTTTGCTCCCT
>JBGSHQ010000251.1:0-5368 GCA_041752095.1 Bdellovibrionia bacterium | reverse complement strand
GAAATGAAATCAAAACCTACCAACACCCCGATCTCAGGCTTGAAAACCTGGATCCTAAACGAAAAAAAAGCCTGGCCAATCTGGTGGGCTGGCTTATCTACGCGCCGAAAATTCGGCCCGCTTTTATCGGTTCTCTCTTGGTGGGTTCTTTTAATCATTTTAGGCTCCACCCTGCGCGTCGAAGGGCAGGTCTCAGGGGGGCTTAATCCAGACCACCTCGCGATCGGTGGATTAATTATTTTCTTATCTCTTGCGGGAAAAACCGCGGGAACGGCTTTAAAGTTTATTTTTCCATTTCTACTGACCGGCATTCTCTACGATAGCATGCGGTACTATTCGGGAATGATCCGCGCGGAAATCCACGTCGCTCTTCCGTATGAGTTTGATAAACGTTTTTTTGGGATTGAAACGGCTACGGGTCGACTCACTCCGAACGAATGGTGGCAGCTACACACCCATCCTTTTATTGATCTGATCACTGGGTTTTTCTACCTTTGCTTTATTGCGATCTATATTGGGATTTCTGTTTTTCATGTTTTTATACTGCCAAAGAAACTGAGAAAGGTGGTTTCTTCTTTAGACCAGAACTCTGTACACCAGAGCCCTAATTCTCAATTGCAGAACTATAATTTCCAACTCATAAAGGCCGAGCGTCTCGGCCCGTATGTCACCTGGGCCTTTTTCTGGGTGAATATTCTGGGATATAGCACTTATTATTGGTTCCCGGCCGCACCACCCTGGTATGTCGCTGACCACGGGCTCGGGCCCGCAAAACTCGATGTCGCTGCGAGTGCGGCGGGCGCGATTCGCTTTGATGAACTCCTCGGTACTCATTTTTTTACGGGCATGTACGGACGTGCTGCTGATGTATTTGGCGCGATTCCTTCTCTTCATGTGGCGTACCCACTTCTTTCGACCCTTTTTGCGTTTCAGCTAGGAAGCTTACGCGTTTTCTCGATCCTATTTTATCTGATCATGTGTTTTTCGGCCGTGTACCTAAACCACCATTATATACTCGATATTTTATGGGGTTCTGCTTACGCGGTTTTTATTTTCGGTGTGATGAGCTGGCTGTCGAAGAGAAAGAAAGTTTAGAAAGTCGATTTGATTCGATTCGAGCTGAGATCATTGGAATCGAATCAAACTTAGAATCGATTTGGTTTGAACTTAGATAACGATACTAATACGCGACAAGATTCGCATCGAATCGAATCGTGTCTAGTCTAGTCTCGCCTCATCTTCTCAGGCCCATAGGTTCGTATCCCCCGAATGAGGTTATGCGCACGACAAAGCACCTGAAGATTTGTGGTCGCATCAGTTCCACCTATACCACGCGGCTTGACATGATCAATTTGGAGTAAGTGTCGAGAACCACACCGTTTCCCACTTTTATCTGTAAACTCACAGCTGAGTCCCGCTCGATTCATTACTGTGCGCTGATCTCGGCTTGATGGGCCGGTTTTCAATGGAGTACTCGTATGAGTTTCTTCCTTAAAGGGTGAATTAATCTCCCCCACCGATGGCGAAGCGTTGCGTCGCCCACTCTCTTCTTTACTGTGCTCATCATTCTCACTTCTGGAAGGAATGATGACTTCACCTCTTTTTACTCCTGATTTCATTCGAATAAACTCTTCGCGCCCCACCTGAATGAGCTTTCGAAAAAGTTCAGAATTCGAGGTCGGATCTTTCAGAGCGTGTCCATACCATCCACGCAAATCCGAAAGCGCCTGCAACTCGTCGGATGTTAGATAAACTTTCACCTCATGAAGCGTTTCGGTAACCGCTCGAACGCGCTCCTGAACAGATGCCTTCGGAAGATATTCAAATAAATTTCTCTCTAACTCACGCATCGGGAGCGATGCCATCTCCTGAAAAATCTGCTTTCGCCTCTCGGGCTTCCACTTCTGAGCAGACAGTTTCTCATCACGACGAATCGTGGTATGGATCCGCGCGACGGCAGTGACATGGGTCTCGCCCTTCTCGATTTTTTCCTTAAGTTCGGGATTCTCACGAATCGCGTAAACAGCAGCAATTCTCCGCGAAGCTGAGCCCTCAGAATAACGGAGTCTAGAAACTGCATATTCAAACAACGACTTAAGTCCCAGCTCCGAATAAGCCTTCCGTCGCTCAACTTCACGAAGATGATCCAGTATTTCAAGCGTAGTTTTTCTTTCATCTCCCGCTATCCGTTCAGTGATGGAAAGTAAATCAGAATTAGAAAGCTCTCGAATCGTATTCATGGCCGTTTCCTTCGGTGAAGAGATTTAAACAAGATTCCGAAGTAAAAACCGTACGCCCAGTGAGAACAGTCATACTCGAGAATATATAATTTTCAACCAATATTAAATATTCGGAAATAATTATTCACGTATGAATTCGTTCAGTAAACTTTCGATTCAAAAAAAACCACAGTCCGAAAAGTGGACTTTATACCATCAACCGAGCAAGCTTCGGCCCCAGTCGATCCACCACCCCACGAGGAAGTTTCTTCCAAATCTCCACACCGAGCTGAACCGCTGAAGCGCCCGCATCGAGACGAATCGCTTCGCCCGACTCGGAATAAACCCAGGAAACCACGGGATAAGTCGCTGCTCCCCAGCTTTCCTTAAACTGAAGTGTCGAGGCGCCGCGAATCGATGTACCGAAATCGAGCCACTGCTGCCCACGGCGATTCGAATCGCGGATAATTTCCCAATATAAAAAATTATTCGGTCGTAGCGGAAAAAACTTCGCCCGTGAGCTGACGAATGGAACGTACACCACTCCTGCATGGCGAAGGACAAGCGCACCTGAAACGACTTCGTCGCCTAAATGTAGAGTAAGAATCGACGCCTCTGTTTTCGAAGTGTCAGTGCTAGAGATTTGACCACTGTTACCGCCAACGACCACTCCCTCAGTCGTATCTCCCCCCGCACCAAACTCCCGCATAATCTCCGTCATGATCTCGCGACCATAAATCGGCGAACCCTTTCGGTGCATATTATCGGCTAAAACATCATAAAACTGATCAATATCCTGATCCGAATTTCCCCACCGTAGGGTAAGCTCACTTTTTTCAGCTTTGCGAACTTTCGATCGCATCTGACCGGGAAGAGATTTCCAGAGGTCTTCTGACGTCCCACCCACCGACATAAAAGCCGTCACCCAAACATCCTGGCGCTCTAAACTAATATGTGAAAATTCGAACTTTCCCTTCGGACCTTCGAGCGTCTTTAGGTGCATGAACTTCGCGCGATTCTCACGCGCATACGCTACCGCTGCATCCAAAGTATCACGAATGGCGTCCTGCTGATCTTCGCCCTCTCGTACAAGCAACGGCCCATAAGCTCCGAAAATTCCACTCGTGACGTACCAGGACCCCGGTCGCTTCACGAAAAAAACAGGCGTGCCTGAGCGAATTTTTCCATCGGCTCCGCGAGAAACGATGATTGCATTTCGAATCTGATAAACTTTCTCAGCGATTCGGTTCCACGCACTCAGATGAAAAATCGTGGAGAGCGGATGTGAGTTCACAAAAGAGTCCCATTCACTATACTGATCCGGTTTTAGATGTTCAGCGGTCATCGAGAATCACCTCGACCAGAAATTGGCTCGGCAGGAGCCTTCGCTACTCGCCTGAAAAATTTAAACTGACCCGTCTTCACTCCGAAGATTGTCGCACCGACTGTCACTCCTGGAATGAGTAAAACCAGATGATAAATTAAACTAAACGCAACAGCTCGGTCAGCTTCGACCCCAAACGCCGTCAGTGCGTAAGTCGCTGCCGCTTCGAATACACCTGCGTTCGCAGGAATCGGAACCACCATTGAAATATTAAATGCGGTCAGTACCGCGAAAGCCTGTGCAAAATTTAGATCAATCTCGAATGCCTTCGCCACAAATAGAATTAAAAGCGATTCCCAAATCCATGACAAAGGTGAAAGCCAAAGCTGTTGGATAAATAATTTTCCAAAATGAGGTTGATCAAGACCTTCTCTAAACTTTCCTAAAATCGAATCCGGTGAAGATTTTTTCTTCCACTTCGACAGTAAGAGGAGTGCCCCACCACTTCCGAATATGAGAGCTCCCATTATGCTCATAGCCTTCAAGACCCACTCCGGCATCGGAGCGACGAAATAGGCTATCCCAAAAGTCAGTATCCAGCCTAATTTATCAAACCAAAGATCCGTAACCCCGGTCGCAAGGATTTTCGTCCTGGGAACCCCAGTAATCGTCGAGACAAACTCAATCCGAACTAAATCTCCGAGTCGTGCAGGTAATACTGAGTTCGCGGCGTAACCCACGAGCTTCGATTGGAAAATAGTTGAAAAGCGAACCGTCGGCGCAATCCCACGTAGAATCGCTTGCCATCGAATGGCCTGGGTGCACGTGAGGATAAACCCACCGAACACTCCCAGAATAATTCGCGTGGGATCCGCAAGAGCTACCTTCGCAAGGAGATCCGAACGCGACACCCCCGTCCATCGAAGGACTAGAAACCCGAGCGCAAATCCAAAAAGAATTCCAAGAACTCCCTTTAAAAAAGAAACCTGAAGGCGGCCATTCTCTTTTTTCAGTTCCTTAGAATTTTCTAGCGAACTCGATTTCTCGAGACTCTCTAAGGGATTAAGTGGTTGATCCATCCGTTTGTGTTTCTGATGAAGACGACGAGTTCACTTCTGCACTCGTATCATTTTCCTTCGGACTAACAATTCCACCCGCAACAATCGGAGCTCCACCAATCGAAATTCGGTTTGCACCCGTATACGGAACTACAGGTTCACGCGGTTTCTTAGGTTCGCGAGGCGCACGCGGCTCACGAGGTCCACGTGCAGGACGATCACCACGGGGAACTGGAACATGTCCAGGAGCTACCGTGCCAGGTGCTCCGCCCGCTTTCACACCGATCACAACACCATTCGAAGGAGTCTGTGGGCGCTCCGCGCGTTCTGGACGTCCACCGGCACTTCGGTCCGCACCACGATCTGCACCGCCACGTCCACCATCACGACCGGAGTCGCGACCGCCGCGTCCACCACCGGGCTTACCATCACGCCCGCCGCCTTTTCCTCCGCGGCCTTTACCATCACGTCCGCCTCTACCGCGTTCTTCACGCGCAGGTGCGGCTGCACGAGCTGCTTCTGGAAAAAGTTCGACCACATAAAATTTCCCGTCGATCTCGCGAGCGCCGGCAGGAGCCTTTTCGCCCTCTGCTGCAGTCATTACGATCACGCGCTTCACACTGCCACGTGCATTTTTTGCTGCTTCGATCGCAGCCAAGCACATCGCAAGTTTATCGCCTTCAAGCTTATCGCTTTCCTTAAGCTTATCCGCGACCGCAGTTTTAATCGCTTCAGGAAGAGCTGCAGCCATTTCTTCTTCAGACTTC
>JBGSHQ010000250.1:0-2405 GCA_041752095.1 Bdellovibrionia bacterium | reverse complement strand
TTCTCGATGAACCGACGAACGATCTCGACGTAAATACGTTACGCGCGCTTGAAGAAGCGATGCTCGAGTACGCAGGTACCGCGATCGTGGTTTCCCACGACCGTTGGTTTTTAAACCGGATTTGTACTCACATGATGGCCTTCGAAGGCGACTCGAAGGTCGTCTTCATGGAGGGAAATTATATGGATTATGAAGAGGATAAAACTCGCCGCTTAGGCGCCGAGGCTCTAAAACCGACACGCGTGAAGTATAAGAAGCTGACTCACTAGGCCCCGTTTAAGCTTTCAGTCTTAAGCAAAAAAATCGAAAGGCATCACGAAGTTCCCGAACGTTTGCGACCCAGGGAACGACGAGGCTCATCTTCGTTCTTTTTCCAGGTTCGATGAGGACTTGGAGACTTAAGCCTGAATTTAAAATTTGGTAGAGTCCAAGTCCTCGGTCCGCTTTAGCTGAGTCGTTCCCTGAGGATACATCCTGCGTCTGAAAGTTTTTCGCGAGCAGGGGAATAAAATCTTCTTTATTTAAAGACCCGAAAAAATCGGTAACTGAGATCTGGAGAAAGCTCTGGGTCGATATGATCTCAAGTTCGACTTCCTCTTTTTTTACGAGATCGAAATCTTCGCCGCGCTCTGATTTATGTTTATAGCGATTCCCTTTCATGTCGATCGGAGCATCGAAAATCGCATTAATAATCAGCTCATCCGCAGCGCGAATAATGTTTGTAGCGATTCGTTTTGGGATCGTTTTTTTTTCTAGGATAATCGAAAGGGCTTCGAGAGTTGCCTTTTTTCGAGAAGAATTCGTGATTCGGCTTTTCTGAATCTGAAGATCATCGATTCCTGCCGAATGAGTTTCGAAGGGGTTAGCGAGTAAAATATTATGGATGATATAGGAGTAAACCTTAGTCGCCTCTAAGCTAAAATTTCGAAGGAGATACTTAGAGAAGAGGTGAAAGTTTCCAGGAATGATCGAGTCTCGGAGGGGATGGCTCGAGAGTGCAAAAACCCGGTGCCACACGCGGTGCTTTTCAAAGTACTCCATCAGGTCACGATTTAGTTTTACATCTTCGGCCCTCTTTTCTAGAACCGAGTCATAATCCCAGAGGATAAAGCACCCCATATTCGCGCAGAGGATTTCGTGAAGTTTGTCTTTCGAGTCGGCCTGTGCGAAGTGAATTCCTAGGTTTTTAGAAACTTGTTCTGCGAAGAGATAATCGACAGCGTTTCGTGAGACGAGGACGATAGTGTTTTGGCTCATTTCGGATCGTTCTTCTTTCGTTTAGCTGCGAATTTTGCCATCTGTGAGATGGTTTCCTTAAGGGCTTCGATTTGGCCGGGTTCGCGAAGGTCGCCCAGTCCAATTTCATGAAGGGCGAGACCGGAAATGGGAGCACCATAGCGAATGAGAAAGTAGTGGGCGGCAAGCACGGCTGTTCTTCGATTCGCGTCTTTAAAAACGTGCGAGAGGACGAGTTTTACATAAACTGAGACAGCTGCATCGATGATGTGGCCGTTTTCCGCAAGTTCGGTTGCTTCGTGGAGGTGTTCGCGCGCAGTAACCTTAGGATCGCGTAGGACAGAAAGTGTTTCTGTCTTTCCACTCGGTAGTGCGAGAGTGACTGGAGTATCTCGCCATATTCCAGAAAGAGCCTCAAGCTGATCTACTTTTTTTCCATTCAGTATTCCGTTTAGACGTTCGAGCTCCATGGTCGTGAGGAGTGAACGGTTTTGTCCTAAGCTTTCTACCGCGGTGAGCGCGCGGTCAAAGCGGGAGATCTCAAGTTGTTTTAAAAGGGAGACTGAACTCCCGTCCGTTTCAAATGGCATCCTTTAAGGATGAATGAACAGGCGGCTCTCAGCAAGATGTGGAAAGGAATTGCATGAAAGAGTTTCAGCGTCAAAAATGCGTCATTAAATAAATTAAATGTTGGCGCTTCGTTTGACTCCATCCATTTTCAATCCATCTTTAGGGTATTATAGGGGCATGAGCCCGAGAAAGCCGGAAGAGTCCGGCGGAGCAGCGATAGACGAAGAAGTAGAAGTGAAGGAGCCCCCAAAGATGGCGGTCCTTCTTCACAACGATGATTTTACGACGATGGAGTTTGTGATTGAGGTTCTGATTCGGTTCTTCAAGTGCACTCCAGAGGAATCAGTTCAGATTATGCTTTCAGTCCATGAGGCGGGAAGCGGTGTGGCTGGAATCTATCCCGCCGAGATTGCTGAAACTAAAGTCAGTCAGGTTACAGAATATGCACAGGCCAGTGGATTTCCACTGAAGGTGACTTCCGAACCCGCCTAAGCGGAAAAGGAGATTTTATGATCGGTAAAAAAGCAGAAATCGTAATGAACCGAGCGATTCACCATGCGGTGGAGTACGCGCACGAATATTTTACCCTCGAGCATGTT
>JBGSHQ010000249.1:0-2677 GCA_041752095.1 Bdellovibrionia bacterium | reverse complement strand
TGATTCGAACGTCATTGACGTCTACATTAATATGCTTCGCAAAAAGGTCGACCAACCTTTTCCCGCTAAGCTCATCCACACCGTCGTAGGGGTGGGTTACGTTTTAAAGCGGCAGGAACATTAATCCCCTAAAACTCCTTAGAAAATTAGGGTTCCGCGCACAGCTCGTTACACTCCTTCTTTTAGTGCTGGGCACGACGCTTGTTGCCTATTCTGTGGTTCTTTATCGTAATTTCATCACCATGCACGAATCAGAATTCGATTCGGCACTTTATAATTATTCGATCGACGTCGCTAAAAGTTTAAACGTAAATCTTTTTGGTGAAGTTTTTCTTTCAGATGATGTTCGCAGAGCGGATGAAAAAATATTTCCGTTTGCGCTTGAACGCACCCTCATCCAACTTCGAACGGCTCGGGGCGGAATCGTCGGTCGCTCAAGGGATTTAGGCGAAGGGGAAATTCCTCTCACCGCGGACGAAATCCAGGAAGTCGGTAAGAATCGGATGTCATTCGATACGCTCGATCTTCAGATTAAAAATACGAAACTTACCCGCTACCGCGTCGCAAACGTCTTTATCGACCAACCCGGGGCAAATGACTTTATCCTCCAGGTTGCATCCCCCATGGTTTTACTCGAGCGCGAAAGAAGAGGCTTACTCGCATTTTTCCTACTTTCAATACCTGCAACGCTTGGGATTGCTGGCGTTCTTTCCTACTCCCTTTCAGGACAGGCGACTAAACCCATTAACGACATCATTAAAAAAGCGAAGGCCATCACTGCACGAAAAATCAGTGAGCGACTTCCGGTTCCACGGGTAAAAGATGAAATCCAGGAACTCGCGACTACCTTAAATGGACTTCTCGATCGCCTCCAACACGCTTTCGTTTCTCAAGAAGCTTTTGTGGCGGATGCCTCTCACCAATTAAAAACCCCTCTCGCCATTCTCCGTGGTGAAGTAGACATGGCGAGAAGAGAGAATCGCACTCCCGAACAACATAAAGAGTTTCTTGAAAGCGCCTCCCAGGAAATTGGATACCTTTCCAGGATGGTCGAACAGCTTCTGATTCTGGCTCGTCTGGAGTCGAATCCGAGCGGCGGTATAGAGTTTCATCCCACACGCCTCGACGAACTCGCCATCGAAGCCATTACACGAATGGAAAAACATGAATCCATTCAGAGAAAACACGCAAAACTCACTTTCCGATTTGAGGGCGATGAAAATGCAGATTACTCAGTTCCGGGAGATTTCGATCTCATTCGCACCCTCATGGAATCGCTCATCGATAACGCATTAAAGTACACTCGCGAAAACACAACTGTAGCAGCCGAAGTTCGCGATCATGGAAAGACGATCGAGTTTCGAGTCACCGATCAAGGGCATGGACTGAGTGCAGATGAAAAAGAACGAATCTTTGGTCGCTTCTGGAGAGCACCAAAAGTCGAGAATTCCACAGTGAAGGGGTCAGGATTAGGTCTCTCGATTGTAAAAAAAATCGCTGATCTTCATCATGCGCACCTCGATGTGAACTCGACGCCTGGAGTCGGAAGTCAGTTTTCAGTCTTCTTTCCAAAAGAATCGACAGCCTAACCTTAACCCGACTCGAAACCGATGTGTTTTTCGTGTTAAGGTCGGTCGGTCATGAAAAAAAACTACCTCTTAGCACCTGGTCCAACGCCTGTTCCTGAGCGCGTTGCAGCGATCCTTGGACAGCCCATCCCACACCACCGCACTCCGGGGTTTGAGAAAATTTTCTCCGAAGTTCGTGAAGGACTGAAGTGGATCTTCCAAACGAAACAAGAAGTCATCATGCTCACCGCGACTGGAACCGGTGCGATGGACGCAGCTGTCGCGAATCTTTTTCGCCGCGGTGATAAAGTGATCACGATAAACGGTGGAAAATTTGGCGAGCGGTGGACGAAAATCGGCCAAGCTTTCGAACTTGGAGTCCTCGAGATTAAACTTCCACCTGGAATCCCACTTGATCCTTCTGTGCTCCGCGAACTCTGTAAGGAACATCCCGACGCAAAAGCGATCCTTTTCCAAGCCTCAGAAACTTCGACAGGATGCCAGATGCCCGTGAAGGCCATCGTCGATATCGCAAAAGAATTTAAAATGCTTTCGGTATGCGATGCAATCACTGCACTCGGTGTTTTTAGCCTCCCGATGGATGCTTGGGGCATCGACGTTCTCATCACGGGTTCGCAGAAAGCGATGATGATTCCTCCAGGGCTTGCATTCATCGCACTCTCCGACACTGCATGGGCCGCAACGAAGACCGCTAATCTCCCTAAATTTTATTTTAACCTTACGAAAGAACTGAAAGCCCACCAAACGAACCAAACGGCATGGACTCCTGCGATCTCCCTCATCATGGGACTGAACGAATCTCTGAAAATGATGAAAGAAGAAGGAATCGAAGCGATATTCTCGCGCCACGCTCTACTCGCTACCGCTACTCGGAATGCAGTGAAAGCCCTGGGTTTAGATATCCTGTCGAAGGTGTCACCTTCAAGCGCAGTAACCGCCGTACTCGTTCCACCCTCCATTAAAGACGGAAAAAAAATCCCTAAACTCATGCGTGATACCTACGGGGTCACGATCGCAGGCGGACAGGACGAACTCGAAGGAAAGATCTTCAGACTTTCTCATTTCGGTTACTGCTCTTATTTCGACAT
>JBGSHQ010000248.1:0-7071 GCA_041752095.1 Bdellovibrionia bacterium | reverse complement strand
TCCATTAAACTCAAATCTAAATCGATTTGTGACTACGACAGACCTTAGCCGGATCAAGTCCGGTAAGCTGCCATGCCCACTCTCTCTTCAGAATTATTCATCATTCGGTTGTCAAAGAACTGATCCCGAAAAGATGACTTTCACTTGCGTGGGAAGCTATTTTAAGGGGATTACGCGAGCAAATCGCAAGCGTGAGGTTGTGGATACAGCGTCTCTGTGGTGTCGGCAATACGAAATCACGAGTTTCGAAAACGAGAAAATGGGTTCATTTCTGAAACTAGCTAACCCTATGAAATTACTCAAATATAAGAATACAAAAGATGACACTTGAAATTGCTGCTACGCGTTATACACTCTATGTATGGGTAGAGCTCTTATAGAAGGGCCTACCGGGGAATAGATTTAAGTTATTGAATTTATTAAGTTTAGGCCCAAGGAGGGCCGTTGACGAAGAGGAAGGTTAAAACCCTACCCCTTTTTGAAAAAGGCAAACCTGGTGAAAGCCAGGGACGCAAAACCCACGATGCTAATGATCCGCCTACCCCTCGGATCGATGCAGGTCGGGCTGCCAATAAGGGCTCAACTGGCCAAAACCGGCTGAACTCATTTTCAAGGGGGGTCCCCCAAAGACCCCCTCTTCACATCCGAGGGCCGTGCTTCCAGAATGGAGGCGCGGCCTTCACCATTTAAGCGTTTACACACCGAATGTGTTACGTGATCGACGTGCGCGAACCATTCATTCTCATCACAGAAATTTTTCACTCACTCCAAGGCGAAACCTCGCTTGCAGGAATTCCATTCGCGTTCGTCAGGCTTACAGGATGCAATCTTCGTTGCACCTACTGCGATAGTGCTTACGCTTTTAAAGGTGGAAAAAAATATTCAATCACAGAAATTCTAGCCGAAATTAAGCCCTTTGGTGTGAAACACGTTTTACTCACGGGTGGCGAACCTCTTCTTCAGCGCCCACTCCCAGAGCTGATCGATGCACTTACCGAAGAAGGCTATATCGTTTCAATCGAAACGCACGGAGAAGTTTCGATTGAGCGAGTGGCAAAAAAAGCGCGGATCATTATGGATATCAAAACTCCGGCAAGCAAAATGAACCGCGGAAATTGGCGGCTAAATCTTCCCTATTTAAAAAATGAAGACGAAGTAAAATTCGTGATCGCGGCGAGTGATGATTATTCGTGGGCGAAAGACATCATTCGAGAGGGAGTGATTCCTACGAACGAAATTCTTCTCAGTCCGGTGATGAGAACAAAGGGTTCACCAGGAGAATTTCCGGGCGTGGATCCTAGGTGGCTCGCTGAGCAAATCCTGAAAGATCGCCTACCCGTGCGGATGCAGGTACAACTCCATAAGATTCTCTGGGGTAACGACCGCACTGGTGTTTGACAACGCTCCGCATGCGGATGTATTTCTTAGTTCTGCCCAGCAGGAAGTTTCTGCTGAATCCTCAGATTCTCATCTCGGGGTGACGTGCCGGAATGGCTAACGGGACGGTTTGCAAAACCGTATTTTGTGAGTTCGATTCTCACCGTCACCTCCAATTTTTAAAAGCATCAGCAATCATCATCAGTTCGCAGAGAAAAACTTCACTCCATCCTCTGACTGTGTTCTGGCACCACCGCATCCTTCGCGCTAAGATTTAAAAATGGAATTACATCCTTCTACGGAAAATCTACATTCAGCTGAATATTTCGGCGATTATCGAGATTATTGGTGGAACAGAGATTTTCTTGAATTAATGGCGAGAAGACTCAACTTCACTCACATCGGAAATGTTCTTGA
This sequence comes from Bdellovibrionia bacterium, assembly GCA_041752095.1. Lineage (GTDB taxonomy): Bacteria > Bdellovibrionota > UBA1018 > UBA1018 > UBA1018 > JACMQW01. The sequence continues at coordinate 5,277 of JBGSHQ010000248.1, read as the reverse complement.
TGTGGGATGCGGGGTCGGTCATTGGGGACAGACTCTCTCCACCTTATTACCGCTTCACGCACATTTTACGGGGGTGGACCGCGAAGAACAGTGGATCACTCAAGCTACACAACGTTCGGTAAATCTAGGATTAGGATCAAGATCGTCTTACGTTCAAGGTGACTTACACCATCTCCCTTTCCCCGATAATGCATTTGATTTAGTGACTTGTCAGACCGTCCTCATTCACATTCAGGATACGAAAAAAGCACTCACCGAAATGCTCAGAGTTCTAAAGCCGGGCGGACTATTGCTTGCTGTGGAGCCGAATAATTTAGCTCAGCATACTGTTATGAGTAACCTCAGTAAAAATGTCACAAGCGAAGACCTAATAGATCTATTTCGATTAAGTCTGATCTGCCAAAGAGGAAAAGAAGCTCTAGGTCTAGGCAATATTTCATTAGGTGACCTCCTTCCCGGACATTTCTCCGAAGTCGGGGTAAAGGATATTCAGGTTCATATCTCCGACAAAGCCGTACCTCTATTCCCACCTTATGAATCTAAAGAACAGAAAGTTCATCTCAAGCAATCGCTCGAATGGAACGATCGCGAATTCTGGATTTGGAGCAAGGATGAAACCTGGAGATATTTTTCATCTGGTGGGGGCTCGCTCGAAGAATTCAATCGACTTTGGAAACTTGCGACCCATGATGACGGATCGTTTAAAAAGTCCCTCGCTGAAAATACTTATCATACTGCCGGAGGTTCACTCGTCTATTTAGTTTCTGGCAGAAAACCATCCACTCAAGTGAGTAACTAAATCCTGAAAGTAATTTTATGACGGAATACTCAAACATAAAAAGTGCACTGTCACTCGTCTCATCGGGCTCAAGGATATTCATCCAGGGGGGCGCTGCTACACCGAACGCTTTAATAGGCGAACTCGTATCGCAAGCTCCCAGGCTAAAAGACGTTACACTGATCCACCTCCATACGATCGGCGAAGCGGCTTATGCGAAGCCAGAGTTTAAAGAAAATTTTCGAGTCGTTAATTTATTCGTGGGCGGGAACATGCGGGGTCGTATCGATTATGACCGAGTTGATTACCTCCCCTGCTTTCTTTCAGAGATACCGACGCTCTTTCGTTCTCGTCAGTGCCCACTTGACGTCGCACTCCTTCATGTTTCACCGCCCGACCCATTCGGATACGTGAGTCTCGGGGTGAGTGTTGATATTGCGAAAGCGGCACTAGAATCAGCAAAAACAGTGATTGCGCAAGTGAACCCAAAAATGCCACGTGTTCACGGTGACGGAATGATCCACTCGAGCAAGTTCCACGCACTCGTCGAAGTCGATGCTGATCTCCCAGAATGCGAATCGGGATTGCCCACTCCGGCAGAGAAGAAAATCGCGAAATTTGTTTCAGAACTCATCGAAGATGGGTCCACACTTCAGATGGGAATTGGAGCTATTCCTGATGCTGTAGCGAGGGAACTCACCGGGCATAAAAACCTAGGCATCCATACTGAAATGTGGTCGGACGGTGCACTCGAACTACTCGAACGGGGAGCGGTAACCAACTCGATGAAGAAAATTCACCGAGGGAAATCGGTGTCTGGGTTTCTCATGGGGAGTCGCCGCCTTTATGAATTTGTGAATGACAATCCATCCATTCTCCAGCTTGAGATCGATTATGTAAATAACCCGAACAACATCGCAAGGAATCCAAAAGTCGTTGCAATTAACTCTGCAGTCGAAATCGATCTCACGGGACAAGTTTGTGCGGACTCTGTCGGTCACCGAATTATTTCAGGCGTGGGCGGTCAGATGGATTTCATGCGTGGCGCTGCACTCTCTAAAGGTGGTAAACCTATTATTGCGCTTGAGAGCCGTACGGCAAAGGGACGATCAAAAATCGTTTCGGCACTTCAAGCGGGAGCTGGAGTTGTAACCACTCGCTCTCATGTTCACTACGTTGTGACTGAATTTGGCGTCGCGCATGTTTACGGAATGACCCTAGGTGAGCGCGCTCGAGCACTGATTCAAATCGCTCATCCCGATGACCGCGAAACATTAGAGCGTGAATTCGCAAGCACGCATCTTAAGAAATAAGCCCTGAGTAATCTTCCAGTTAGCCCGAGTTTATTTAGCAATCTCGGCTTGAATTTTAGCGATTAACTCGCGGACCTCTCGCTCAAGCGCATCGCGATCAGAGATTTGGGCATTTCCTTCGACTGCCGATTTTAGAAATGACCTTACATTTGGATAAGGATCAACTAAGGTGCGAAGACGAGAAGTCGCGCGAATCACTTCGTCGGACTTCGATGCCGAATTCCAAATCCGACGTGTAAGCTCAGGGCCTGCACTACCCAGATAATACCAAGTCGATTTTGCATCACTTACGATGTTTGAAGTGGCTGAGATCAATTCAATCAGCTCACTATCACTGAGTTGTCCATCACTAGGAATTCGTTCTATCAGCCCCGCAGCACGATTTAGAGTCGAAGTAAGATAGACTGACGACAGATAGACTCGGTATTCCTTCGGAATATTTCTACCCTGAGGGAAAAGCTCACTGAAAATAGACTGCCCTTTTAAGAGAGATTCATTATCGGGATCTGGAGACGCGAGTAGCACTCGCCCAATTAAGCAATGTGCTGGGGTTGTATCACCCACTCGCTTTAAAGCTTCAGACGGGCAGCTAGCTCCAAGCGGATTTATTTCAGACTGAAATCCCGTCACTTTCGCCGCAACGGTTCCGATCTCAAACCCGCCCGCACCGATGTAAGCCTGACCAAGATAAACACGATAAGATGGGTTACTAGCAATCTCGGGATGAACCCCGAAGTAACGAATCACTTCGTTATATCGTTTAGTGTCGAGGAGATTTAAAATTTCCTCACGGTGATTTGAGGCGAGATTCTCTCCTTTTGCGATTTCAGTGCCGTCTCCGTAGAAAGCCCCGTTATCCACATTCGGGCCGATGCACGAAGAACTGAGGATAGAAATTCCAAGCACTAGGAATGCGCGATTAGAAAACACTGTAAACTCCAAGCGATCCATAATTCATGCGGTTCGACTCGATTTGGAATCCACGGGAAAGCTCGATCCCATAACTTCCCACTTCGGCAAAAAACCAACCCAGTTTCACTCGAGCGGAACCACCGGGCAATCCCGCGAAAACTCCGCCAGTAAGAGTAACCATGCTTCTCAGATCGTCCGAACCGAAACGAATCCGACCACCGCCTCCAAGATTTGCAAGGATGTTAGTCGCTTGGTGCATCGGGTGGATATAATCCCAAGTTCTCGGAAGAATTTCATCGGGTATCGGCTGTGGTCCGATCATACCGACCACGCCCCACTCGAGGTAATCACTGATACCAATATCCGATTCAAACATGAATTCTGAGACGCCACGAATTCGGTGAGTATAGAATCCTTTCGACTCTGCGAGTGGGTCTTCGGAGCGAGAACGAGCAGAATAAAAATAAGTCGGTCGGAACTCGAGTTCGAAATTAGAACGCGTTTTATCTGAAAGAACAGAGCGGTAGTCGAGACCGAGAGTTAATCCGCCGTAGAGCAGAGTCGAGTTATGAGTAGGGATTTCACCCGAAGTATCGCCGATATCAGCCTGGATCGTTTTTACTCGACCACCGCCCGTAACGGTTCCGAATCGAGTACTAAATCCTGGACGATCTCTCTTATAGGAATCACGAAGCAGAAACTCTGTTTCTAAAGCAGTCACTGAGTACCCCTTAACATTCGGGATTTGGCGATTTTCGATTTTACCACCGCCGATTTCTACAGCCGCAATTTTAAAGATACTCTGATCATAGATACCCGAGAATGCAGTCCCAGATCGAAGTGTCGAGCGATAATCCCATTTTAATTGGGCAATCCCTTCAAGGGGCTTTTGGTAAGAATCATTAATCAGTGAGTTTAGTTCACTGGGCGACATCGTCTTCGTATTTTTTAACTGATCGACCGAGGACCAAAATCCAGAGCTCTGAGCGTAGAATGCCGTAAGCCCCCACTCTCCGTGAGTGGGCTCAAGCGGAGCCTTTGGAAGTTCGAGTTCTTGTTCTTGGATAGTTGAAGTTGAACCGCTAGAATTCGAGCCCACACTGGAAGCAGATGTAGATACGGTATCCGTCTGAAGTTGGGACTGAGGAACAGCGACCGTTACAGACTGGGGCGCTGGTTTTTGGGTGACGGGATAAAGATACGTCCGCTTAGCGCCCGGAATAGCAGGGGGTAAAACCCCGGCTGGGTACGTAATGGTAAGAATCTTCTGCTCTGCCCGAGCAGGGAGAAGAATTACAAAAGCCGCTAGAAGAACGGATAATGTCTTGAAATAATGCAAGTTTTTCAAATTTCACCCCAGGAATGGAAACATAACGCGTAGATACAGCGCACTGTATAACCAAAAGATGCGCATCGAGTCAAACCTTATATGAGTTAATTAAAGATGTGTTTTTAGAGCTGAGTAATCCGGCCGAATCGACTTTACGAGAGATGGGCGGGAAAGAATCTGAGCCAGAGTCTTAGGAATCTCAAGAGCATGACCAATCAAGGGCTCCACGATCGTTTCAAACTTAGCTGGGTGTGCAGTCGAAACTAGAATCCACTCCTGAGAGTTGGCTTCTAGTTTTTTTCGAACAACTGCGGCTGTCGCGGTATGAGGACAAAGAGGCTGGCCCCAGGTTTTTTCGCTGGTACGGATTTCCTTTGAAATTTCGGCATCGCTTACGGAGTAGGCACTTACATCTACTCGTAGTGCATCCATCGAAGTATAGAGAAGTTTTAATCTTTCGAGGTTACTTGGATTTCCAACGTCCATTGCGTTTGCGAGAGTTGGTTTTGCTCGTGCAGGCGTGAATTTCCCTGTGTCGATATAATCAACCACTCCACTGTTTTCGTTCAGTGCTAAAACTACTGGTCCGATGGGAAACCCCATTTTTTTAGCCCAAAGTGCTGCCAACGAATTTCCCAGATTTCCACTGGGGATAATGAAACCAGGCGCCTGGTTCTTTTGCTTCCATCGTTTTAGCGAAGCCCAAGCGTAATAAACCATCTGGGGAAGAATTCGACCGAGATTAATACTATTCGCGCTTAAGGAGTGAAGTGATGAATCCAAGAGCGCAACTTTTGCGATTTTCTGGCAGTCATCAAACGTCCCAACGACCGCAAACGCACGTACATTCTCACCCCAAGCACAGAGCTGCTTTTCCTGCCGTGGAGAAACCATTCCCTTCGGGAAAAGAATAATCACTTCAATATTTGGTTTTTTAAAAAAAG
>JBGSHQ010000247.1:0-3550 GCA_041752095.1 Bdellovibrionia bacterium | reverse complement strand
GTAATCTGCTTTTTTCAAAAGCGGACTATAGATATGACCGCGTCCCACTTTATGTGTTTTCAGAACCTTTTTTTGCTCTAAAATTCGAAGAATGGTCGACACTGAAGTGTAGGCGAGATCTCGCCCTTTCGGGAGTTCGGCTATGACATCGTTCACGCTTCCTTCACCGAGGCGCCAGATGACATTCATGAGTTCGAGTTCAACTTCAGTGAGTAGTTTTTGCATGCGGATTTCTTCCCTATTAGACCCAGAGTAACTAAGGCTTTAGTTGAATGCAACTAAAAGTTTAGTTATTGAAGAAAGTGCTAACTCAAAGGGAAAATAGGGGCGCAGGCTCTGGTTAGTTCTCGCAGCTCAGCCGAGTACGGAGCGTGATCGGCCAGATTGTTTTTACCCGTTCATCGATTCGGTAGGCTCGGTAGTTATTATAATCGACTGATGGGTTGGGGGCGAGGAAGTAGATCATCGAGTCCCGAGTGCGAACAGCAGTCGTCGATGTGTCGATCACATTTCCATAATCTGGAAATGCATCGCCGTATGTTTTTTTTATAAATTCGAGATGAGTCGTGCGGTAAATTTTAAAGAGTTCCTGAATTTCATTCTCAGGGCGCGGGATAAAGGATGCGCCGCCTGGAAATAAATATCCGTTCATTTTTTGTTTTCGACCACCCACTGGGTCGAGTGCGATCTTTAAGACTTGCCAAGGAAAACTGTGGCATTGGCCGAATTCGGCTTCATGACCGGCTTGATCACCGTCCTTAATGAAAACAAACTTTGCACTCGTTGCTTTTACCTTGATCGCTTTTCCGTCTTTACCGAGATCGGTAGGGATAAACGTAAATGTTTTATCAGTACCTAAAAGTTCAGGAAGAAAGCGACTTAGGTTATTCGTCCCGTGCTGATTCGCTTTTAAAATACGAAGGACTTCGCGACGTACTCCGCTTAGCATCGGAAGATCGCCTTCTTCTAACCAGACGCGTCCTTCGACGACATCAAAAAAACTTTGGGCCTTCAGTAAGTTATCGGGTTGCTCAGTGGGCTGCGCCGGAAATTTAAATTTAGAGCCAGAAGAGCTACAACCTACCGTAAGCAGTAACGCTAAAAGGAGGAGTTTTCGCATAGTTTAATTATACCCCCTGAAATTGGGTGTCGTCAAAAAAATCACAATACTCTCTATAAGCCAGGAATGAGAGTATTTGGCATGCTTTCACTTTTTGAGTCACCCTGGCTTTATCGGTTTGGTCTCCCTTTTTTTCATATTGCTGCTCTAGCGGGACTAGCGACGGTGAGACCAAATTCCACCGTTATTACGATCGGGGTTCTTTTCTATGTTTTTCGAGGTTTCGGGATCACGGTGGGTTATCACCGGTATTTCACACATGAAGCTTTCAAAACTTCACGTCCAGTAGCATTTTTACTCGCTCTTTTAGGAGGCCTTGCTGGGCAGCGTTCGCTTAGTTGGTGGGTCAGTCGCCACCGCACGCATCATCGTTATACGGACCGAGAAGGGGATCCGCATTCTCCAAGGATGAATGGATTTTTTCACGCTCATTTCGGATGGCTCTTTGCTGATTCAACCCCCGAGACTCTAAAACGTGAAGAGGAGCTCAGAGCAGAGTGGCCACGCGAGCTTCAGGTTCTTGATCGGTTTTTGCCTCTCCTTTTTTTGGTTCAGGGTTTTCTTTTCTATGCGCTGGGAGGTTGGGTTCTCGTGACCTGGGCTTATTTCGTACCCACGATTCTATCCTGGCATCTGACGTTTTTTGTGAACTCACTCTGCCACATCTGGGGAGCGCGACCGTTTGATACCCAGGATGATAGCCGAAATAATTATGTCTTCGCCGCGATTATGTTCGGAGAAGGCTGGCATAATAATCATCACGCATGGCCGAAGAATGCACGACTGGGATTAACACCGTTTCAGTTTGATCTTGGTTTTTATTTTATCAAGCTCCTCAAACTTTTCGGACTCGTTTGGGATGTGAACGAAAAAACTGAAGAGGATATTCGTTCTTCCGTTCGGCGTTACTCGCGTGAGGGACTTCAGGAAAATAGCGCTTGAAGCGCAGCTTCGGGAGAGAGCGTTCCGTCCTTTACTGCGCGAAGGATAGTCAGGCGGGCGTCTGAAACCGATTCGATCGGTTTTGCCTGAGTTAAGTTTACTGAGTCGGCATGAAGTGAAGAGTCGCTCGATGAAGTGGGGTCGGTCGGCGTATCAGTCGAAAAAGTTTCGACGACACCATCAGCGCGGTACATGATTCGAGCCATTTTTTCACGGAAGCCAGGGGGAAGTCCGCGCTCAAACTCTTCCATTTCTTTTTTTACATCAAACCCCGCCATCGAGTTATGCATTAGGGATTGCATCTTCACCATCATCGCAGGCGGCAGTGACGACATGAGCTCGGAGATTTCAGCGATGAGCTTCGGGTCAAGCTTAGAGGGATCAAATCCTGGGGGAAGGCCTGGGAACATGGGGCGAGCTCCTCTGGGGGTCGGGTTATTGGTCAAGTTATCGGCCGAGTTATCGGTCGAGTTATCGGTCTCATTTTGAGTCGAGTTATCAATACCATTTTGATTCGCATTATTTTACTGATGGATGATATCCGCCAGTGCCGTGTTCTTATTTAATCGATTCCGGAAAAAGTTCAACCCAAAAATTAATCGTAAGGACTTATCTCATTTTTTAAACTAGAAATTGACATAGCTGAAAAATTTGCTAAAAAATTCCCTATGGCAAGGCAGCTTTATTTTCCTGAGTTTGATCGGCTCAAGAAGAAAGATTTCGGAGGTAACCTGGTTAAAGGGAATGCGCGCGAACAGCGCCCTCTTTCTATTAAAAAGCCTGTGCATTTGGTGATGCGGTCCTCGTTAGCAAAAGGCGAGAAGTCGTTTTTACATCCGAAGAGGTCACCCCAGGTGCGTGAAATTGTTTACCGGACGGGCAAAAATCAAGGAGTGAAGATTTACCGCTTCGCCAATAGTGGTAATCATCTCCATCTCGTCATATTGCCGACTTCACGTGCCGCATATTTTCGTTTTATACGAGCGATCTCAGGTCGCCTTGCGCGATTAGTACTCGGGGCCGAAAGAGGGCGAGCGAGGGGCATAAAATTTTGGGATGCACTTCCGTTTACTCGAATTCTGGAGTGGGGGCGAGATTATCACCGAACCTGTCTCTATCTGAGGCAGAATGTCCTTGAGGCGATGGGATTCATTCCTTATCGAGAGAGAAAACCTCCTGATTAAATTTTGGTGATAGTGCAGACGGCGGGTTCCTAGATGATGCGTCTTGAAGTTGACACCCCGAGGTTTTGACGCTCTAGATTTCACCGCCCCATGCCGAAGAGGGTGTATGAAGTACTTTCTCGTAGTCAGCATTACCCTTTTATCCTCATGCGGCGGAACTCGAGTCGTCGCCATTCCTCAAGACGTAAAGTCGCTGATCGGGACAGTAGGTGTGGATATCCCGTTTGAAACACCTACGGATACGGTTAAGCCTGAAAGTAAACCGATCTCTAATAATCCAGTAGAAACTCAACCCGTCTTGCAG
>JBGSHQ010000246.1:0-18661 GCA_041752095.1 Bdellovibrionia bacterium | reverse complement strand
GCACCAGAAAGATCTCCTACCACTCGTTAAGGTGGTTGGCCGTGTATACCTCCCAGATGTTAAACAGCCTGGGGATATTCCGAGTGGGATGCCAGAGCGAGAGTTTTGTAAAAAATATAACTGCTCGAAAGCGCAGAAAGTTATCATTAAGTTTAACCTGAAAGAATAACCGTTTTTCAAAGGGGGTCCATCGTGGATCATGTCGGATTAGTAGAGAGTGTAGTTTCGAATTTAGCTGGGATAGCGAAGATGCTTCTTCTGCCCACGCTCCTCATGATTTTCGCAGGAGGTTTCGTACTTCGAATCCTCGTGTACTACACGGTGAAGCGAAATGAATGGTTCGCCCGCGAGTTTGAGAAGCGGATGACAAAGTTCATCGAAGCCGATCACCCGGAGAATAAACTATCATTTTATGTCACAGTGAAACGACTCCTCGAGAGAACGTATTATGAACTCTTTGAGGTTCGCGCGATCATGCGTCGACGTAAGATTGACTATGTGATGGCACCGAGCGATCGAATCTTTTTAATTCAAGCAGGATCTGCGTTTCTGGTTAAGGATTCACTCCGTCAGATTCGATTTTTACGTTATGGCGGAGAACGACCGCGTTTCGTAGAAATCTCGAAGACGGTATTTCAAAATAATCCATGCTTTAACCGCGTATTTGGAATTCTTCCAGCAGCCCCAGTGAATGATATGCTGAACGTCCTCCCGAGCATTTTTATCATCGGCGGGATCTTCGGTACTTTCATGGGGATCATGAAAGCATTACCAGAACTCGGTGGAATGGATCTTGCGAACGCGGAAGCTACGAAATTAACGATGGGTGCATTTCTTACCCGTCTTTCCTTTTCGATGGCGACTTCGATCGTTGGAATTTTTCTGTCGGTCATCATGACTATAATTAATACGTTCCTAAATCCTGAGCGTATTTTTATGGAAGTTGTAAACCGATATGAGTACGCACTCGAATTCCTCTGGCAGCGTTGTGAAAACAATATGGTTCCAGAGAATATCGCAAAATTTGACGAAAATCGTGACGCTATTGAAGCCCTTGCCGAATACTCAGTCGAGCAAGAAATTGCGAAGCATCATGAAAAAGTCGAAAAAATGACAGAAACTAAACCCGTTTCAGATGCGGTTCACCAGACCGCACAGGCAATGATGATGAATCGAATGATGGCGAATAAAGCGGCACCACCAGCCACACCTCCAACGAAGAAAGACGGAGGAGATCAAGCCGCCTAAACTGAATCTCGAATTTAAATGGTAGTAAACACTGATTAGGGAGTTATGTCGGAGAAAGAATCTCTGAAGAGAATTAGAATTATGATTGAGGGGGGTCCGACTCGGGAATATTCCGGGGATCGGGCCTTCGTCATAGGTCGATCTCAAAACGTCGAGTGCAGTATTCCGCACCCGAACTTGAGCCGCGAACACGTACGCGTTAGCCTGAGAGATGGCGAGGTGTGGATGGAGGACCTTGGCTCAGCGAATGGAACATTCGTTCAGGGTCAGAAAATTCCATCGAAGTCTCTCGTGAAGATTAAGCCCCATTATCGTGTTCTTTTAGGTACCGGTAGTAACGTAATTCTAACGATGGAAGTCGTGGAGTCGACGAGCCCATTACTCGCTGAGAAGATTCCAAAGGGTGATGTCGATCTCCCCACCGAGTCCGAACCGACAAAAACTTCACAGCGTCCTGCTCCGGCGCCAGGAATTATAGCTCGAACACCGGAGTTCGAAGCATCGCAAACAGACATGAAAACACGAGCAAAAATCGAGCTCGACTTCCCGAAGGAACATTTTCCGCAAGAAGTTAAAAAAGAAAAAGTTGCTGAGCTCCGTATAATCGAGGCAAAGAAGCAGCGTGTTCTCGAAGACATCCAGTATAAAGAACGAGAAGTCGATGATCTTCGAAGTAAGATTCGCTCACTGCGTGAAGAATCATTAAAGTTAAAAGAACTCACTGAGAACTATAAAAAAGAAGTAAAGCCACTTGAAGATCGGAAACTTGATCTTGAAGAGGGTGTTGCTAAACTCGATGTGATTTATGAAGAAAAAATTGATTCGCTTGAATCAGGATTTCAGGATCTCAAGCAGACTCTTGAAGAATCGCACTCCGTGCGTATGGCGCGAGCGGATAAGGATTATAAAGATAAAGTTCGTCGGATGGACGAAGATTATGCTCGAAAACTCCAAGAGTTAGAGAATGAAACCGCTTCCGTCCGTAAAGAAGGTGAACGGCTCCGGGATACACTTGTAAAAGAAAAACATGATTTCGAAGAAAACCTTAAAAAAGTACGCGGAGAGGCTGCTGCGCTTGAAGCTGAACGGCATTTAACTCAAGTTCGAATCGATACAGAAATTGCGAAACTTCAGGGAACAAAAATGCGACTCGAGAATGATCTTGAGTCTTTAAAGCGCAAACAAGAAAAAATCATCACCGAATCAAACGTTACTCTTGAAATGGTCAAGCGCGAAGAAGCAAAACTCGAAGAAGCTCGTAAAAGCCTTTCCGATTTAAAGTCAACGCACGATACATTTCTTTCTAAATCCAAGAAAGAACAAGATGAGTTAGCGCGTAATGCTCAAGTCGAAAGAGATCAATTTAAAAAGAGTATTGAAGAAATTAAACAGAGCGAGTCGAGTAATATTCGACGGATCGAAGAACTGAAGTTGACAGTTCAGGGTCTTGAATTAAAAGCAGCTGGTATCGACGGAACTTTAAAAAAAGCAGATTCAGATGCAACTCAGATCCGAAATGTGGCTCTCCAGGAGGCCGAAGGCATTAAGCGAGCAGCCGAAAACTCCGCAGCTGAAATTCGCTTAGGCGCACAGTCTCAAGTCGAAGATTTCAAGCGAAGTGTTGAGGCCCAAATCGAAGAACAAAGAAATGCTGTTCGAAAGAATGCTGAAACTCAAGCCGCAGCCCTTCTACAGGAGGCAGAGGCGAAGGGGCGAGCTCTCGTGGAGCAGCTTCACCATGAAGCCAATCAATTTTTTGAATCAAAACGCGTAGCAGCTGAACAGCTCTTTAATGCTACCCAAGCCAGAGCGCACGAGCTTGAAAGTGGATCAAAGAATTCTGCTGAACGCGCAGTTGCTGAAGCAAATGCACAGCTTGACCAAAAGCGAAGATCACTTGAAACTGAAATGGCCGATCTTCGTAGAAGAACCGACCAAGAAATTCGTCAAGTCAGACAAAATGCTCTGAATGATATTGAAGCCGCTAAGGAACGCGAGTCTAAGGATTTTGCAAGCAGACTTCGTGGACGTGTTAAAGAAATTGGAGACCAAATTGACCGTATCGTTGGATCTAAACTCGCCGCACAGTATGGTGTGAATATGGATCCTGTCTCGATGAAAGCCTTCTCAGAAGAAATTCATAAGATTGTTGAAACCGTTATTGCCCCCTCTAAAAACTCGGGTTCCGGTATCGAAAAAACCATGAGTTCTATCATGCCGCAAAACCAGAAAGCACAAGACCGCGCTGTTCTTTATTGGAAGAAGGTTGGAATTTCTGCGGCAGTTGTATTCGGTGTGCTACTTGCTAAAGTCGTTTTCCCTGAAGCCTTTACCTTTGTAGGAACGAAGATTATTTCCGCAGTTGATGTAAAAGATAATACGGATGCGGTTGTGAAGAGAATGTTACGAGAGCGTCAGCTCGCGATGACATTCGTGACCACTCAGGATCAACAGTTCCGAGATACCTACACTGATAATATTCTTTATACTGAAGGTTTTATCGAAATGAAGGAAGACGTAGAAACCCAGAAGGTTTGGACTCTGGGGCTAAATAAATTTTTCCAATCTGAACTCGGTTTAACCGAAAAAGCGATCGTTCAATTCGGCTCGGCAGAGGGTCGAATGATTCGTGATTTAATTGATCTCAGAAAACAAGTGGTTCCACAGACTTCACAGGTCGGGCTACAGCGGATGCGCGATATGGAAGCCCCCATCGTCAAAGAAATGCGATTCATTGTTCGCACTGAAGCGAACTGGCATCGCTTCCAAGCCTTTCACCGTGATTTTTATAGCAAATATACTCAAACTTTTATTAACCGGGCCCCTGCCTCCAATAATGACGCGAACTAGTTTTAGTTTGTGCTGGGCTTCTTAAACAAAAATTCATCTCTCTTTCATCCCTTCATTAATGTCGTTCGTTAATGTTGATCTTAGGAAAAGGAGATTTCGTATGGCATCGATAATGAAGAGTGAACGGATCCTTGAGGATAGTCTTTCGGCATTTGCACATCGCTTTCCTGTTTCGGGTCGGATAGTGCATGCCGTTTCTACAGAGTTGGGTGGTGTAATAGCCCTCTCAGAAAAGTTAGAAAAAAATGGTCTTTGGGCGGATGTCGAAGGTTGGATTGCAACTGGCAAGCCCACAACGCTGAGTAAAGAATCGGTTAATGCGCTCTTTGATGCTGAAGAAATTCTGAATACGGCTCGTCACTTGAACGTTCCTAGAGAATCGGTTGAGATTCAACTCGCACTCGGTATTCCAAAATTTTTCGCATCACTTGCAGACGAAGAGTCCCTAAAAAAGAATCCGAAACGAGTGAAGGTGCAGGCTAAAAATCGTGGACTCTCGGTGACTCCACCCTAGCATTCTGCATACACCCAAGCCCCAAGGCTGAGCGGCAACCCCCCGATCAGCTTTGGGGCGTATTTTTTTTCTGGGGGCAGTATCCCGGACGCGGTCCGATCTTAGGAAACATCCGACAGACTTCCGGTCGTTTTTCATAAACAGTACAAAGACGTGTTTTTGGGTGAAGGTAGATGCAATCTCGCCCGTTTCTCTGTTCTAGAATAAATAAACCAGTCGTTGCGTGGTAGCTGCGGACAATTCCTTCTTTATGAAGTCTGCGAAAAGCTTTTTTTAAGGACACGGCCGCCTCATCTTCAGAGAGAACACCCAGGCGAATAAGATCGGAGGCGCTTGTTTCGACAGGGAGTGTGCAACACCCTGAAAAACAGCCTTCACATTGCTTTGCGCTTTTAAAAGGAACCCAGGTGCTGGGTCGATCGATGCTGACGCTCATCTGCTAATACCCCGTAATTACTGTGTCTTTTATGACATTCTGACAGAAAGGGGCGACGAAGTTTTAGTCATCGTCAAACCTTCAGTCACTTATCCATTCTCAACCTACTGATATCACAGTGTTTCCGATGGCACGATCGTCGCTACATAGATCTGTGGGTGGAGATGAATATGAAAACCTTCTTAAAGCGTATCATCATGGCTTTTGCAATCGGTCTCACGATGGGATCTGCTTTCGCAGCAGCCCCAAACCGCAAGCCAGCCAGTCCGGAAGACATTTATTATGAAACTGAAACCTTCGTAGTACGGATGGAGAAAGTTTCGGCTGTTAAAAAGGCTATGAACCAGCTCGAGCTTTCCGAAGATGTCGACTTTGCTTGGTTAAATAAAGTGGCTAACGGTAAGGCCTCTAACTTTGTTTGCTACAGCATCGAATGCCATCAGTGGGCACGGACATCGCTTCGTACTTATAAGCGCGCTCCGAATCGACCCGAAGAAGCGATGGGTAAGCTTTGGAAAGATGACGAAATTGAAGCTAAAAAACCTGAGCCTTCATTAACTGAAGAGCAGGAAATCGAAAAAATGAAGAAGCTTCGTTATTCCAGAATGAAGGCTGGATAAGAATAGTGCTTCGCAGGAACAAAAACTTCCTTTACCGTTCGTGGTGATAACCAGCGGTAAAGATTTAAAGCACTTCCTGCTTTATCATTTGTTCCAGAGGCGCGTGCTCCGCCAAAGGGTTGCTGACCGACTACAGCACCGGTCGGTTTATCATTCACATAAAAATTTCCAGCCGAGTGGGTCAGTGCTTTCGACATGGTAGCGAGCGCCATTCGGTCTTGAGCGAATATTGCACCCGTGAGTGCGTAGGGAGATGTTTTATCGCAAACCTTCAGCATCTCTTCCCACTTAGAATCATCATAAACGTAAGTCGTTAGAACAGGGCCAAAGAGTTCTTCTTGCATCGTGCGGTAGTGCGGGGAAGTGGTGAGCAGTAAAGTCGGGCGAATAAAGAAACCCACCTTTGAGTCGTATGATCCACCATTCAGTATTTTTACGTCCGCACTGTTTTTTGCTTCGTCGATATAGCCCGTGACCTTCTTAAATGACCTTTCATCAATGACTGCATTCACGAAATTTCTAAAGTCACGAACGTCACCCATTTTTAATTCATTCGTCTGTTCAACCAGTCGTCCCTGAATTTTTTCCCATACCGAGGCTGGAATGTAAGAGCGGGAAGCGGCAGAGCATTTTTGTCCCTGATATTCGAACGCTCCACGAATCATGGCGGCAGTGAGTGCTTCAGGATCTGCTGAAGGATGAGCGAAAATAAAGTCTTTCCCTCCGGTTTCACCCACGAGGCGTGGGTAGGACGCGTAGTTTGCGATTCCTTCACCGACGCGTTTCCAAATCGACTGAAAAGTTGCCGTCGATCCAGTGAAATGAATTCCGGCAAGATTTCGATGGGTCACAAGCACGTCGCTCGTGAGAGGCCCATCAGCAGCAACTCGGTTTATGACTCCAGGAGGAAGTCCTGCCTCTTCGAAAAGTTTCGAGATGTAATAGGCGGTGAGCATCTGAGTGTCAGACGGCTTCCAGACTACCGTATTCCCGAGCATCGCGGGAGTCGCTGGAAGGTTCGCCGCAATCGCAGTGAAGTTAAAAGGCGTAATAGCGAGCACAAACCCTTCGAGAGGGCGCCACTCTGTTCGGTTCCAAATCCCTGGAGAAGAGATGGGTTGTTCGTCTTGGATTTTTTCGTAAAATTTTGCGTTAAAGCGGAGAAAATCGATGAGCTCACAAGCCGCATCGATCTCAGCTTGATAAACGTTTTTCGATTGGCCAAGCATAGTGGCGGCGTTCATCGTATCCCGCCATGGACCTGCCAGGAGATCAGCCGCTTTTAAGAAAATCGCAGCGCGTTCATTCCATTCTAGATTTTCCCAGTCAGCCTTTGCCTTCAGGGATGCATCTGCCGCAGCTTCAAGTTCTTTAGCACCTGCAAGGTGAAATTCAGCGAGAACTTCTCCGTGGGCATGCGGCATGACGACTTTTCGTAGATTACCGGTGCGAACTTCCTTCCCCCCGATTAAAAGGGGAATTTCGATTCGATTTTTACCCGTTTGGGCCGACATCGCTTTTAACGCACTCTTCAGACTCTCGCGTTCGGGTGTGCCGGGTGCGTAGGACCTGACGGGTTCATTGAGGGGAGTGGGGATGCGAATTCCGGCTTTGCTCATGCTTTTTTTTAACCGAATCTCTAGACTGTTGTCAAAAACTTGCCTCATTTGGTCGAAAATACTAATCCAATTTCATACTCATTTCTCGCCCTTTCGTAGCCGATACGCCTATGGCAAACTCGGAAGCAAAGTGAAAGACCATACCAGTAAATTTTTAAAAGGCGTCGCTTATCTCTACCTCGCGTTTCCCGTGACTTATCTCGGATACGCGATGATCGTCTTTAACCTCTCGCAAGAACGGACGCAGCGGATTTTTTTTAGTTTCTCGTATTGGGCACTCGCGTTTACTGGGATCATCGTCGGTTATGGATTAAAAGAAATGACACGTTGGAGTTGGAATGCGTTTCTCATTAATTCCATTTTTATTACCTACACGAACGGTTTAATCGCCGTCCGGTATTCAGAATCGACAAGTCCACTCCTTTCATTTGTCGTATCGATCGGTCTGCTCTTCTTACTCATGTATCAGCTCGGAAAAGAGATTAAAGTTCCTTATTTCCTTCCTCGCATCCGGTGGTGGGAAATGAATCCGAGATATAAACTGGTCGTACCGGTTAAGATCGAAAGAATCGGAAGTGAGTTTGAGGCAGAGATTTTAGATATTTCTTTTGGTGGGTGTTTTATTAAAACACGTACCGATATGGCGCAAAACGAAAGAATTTCGACTCATTTTTCATTATTCGGTGAGTCCTTGGTAATCCAAGGAACGGTGGTCTGGCGTAGCCAAAGTTCCGTCACTCATCCGAAGGGTGTCGGCGTAAAGTTTGATGTTTTAGAAAATGATCAAAAAAAGATCATGAAAGCCGCAACCGCTCATCTCCGAAAAATCACAGCGGTTCAGAACTCGCGGAATAAGCTATCCGTCGCTGAGTTTAATGAACGGATATCGAAACTGAAGTCCCATCAGCTCGGTATCACCCAGTCCACTCAGTCTTCTAAGGACCAGGCCTCTTGAGT
The DNA here is from genome assembly GCA_041752095.1 of Bdellovibrionia bacterium. Lineage (GTDB taxonomy): Bacteria > Bdellovibrionota > UBA1018 > UBA1018 > UBA1018 > JACMQW01. Next base: position 10,417 of record JBGSHQ010000246.1, on the reverse strand, counting down.
GATCTCGATTTTCTAAATGAAGCACTCGCGGAAGCTAGAAAAGCTGCCGCTGAGTCCGAGGTTCCTGTGGGTGCGGTTTTAGTCCAAGCGGGAAAAATTATTGCGAGAGGTCGAAACCAACGCGAAAAACTGCAGTCACCTATTTCGCATGCCGAGATTCATTCTCTGCTTGAAGGCGCTAGCGCTTTAGGCTCTTGGAGGCTCATAGGGTGTGAGCTTTATGTGACGCTAGAGCCGTGCCCGATGTGTCTTGCGGCTTGCCAACAGGCGAGGGTCGATCGAGTGATCTATGGGGCAAAAGACCCGAAGGGTGGAGCGATTAGCCTGGGCTATGCGCTTCATGAAGATGCGAGAACGAATCACCGATTTAAGGTCGAGTTTTTAGAAAATCCTGAGTGCGGTGAAATTTTGACGACCTTTTTTCGAAAAAAAAGAAATTCAGAATAATCTCGACCACTTGCCTAAACCCCCTCAAGGCGGGAAACTAGTTTTCCGATAAGCAGGAATGTCGGGCAACCCGATTGAAAGAGCTTCAGATGGAAAACCCTGTAAAAAAAGTACCTGTATTTGGTGAGATCGAAGACCTCATTTCGATCGGCGCACTTCTTCGCCCGACGATTGTGAAAGCAATTTCTGGGTTGAAGACGAGTGAGCTTAAAGAAATTCACACGATCCTCATTAACGCTGAAAAAGAGCTCGCGAATAGTCGAATCGCGTTTAATGATCGTTTTTCCCGTGCGCAGGAAAAACTGAAAAAAACTTTTACCTACGCACCGACTTGGAGATTTATTGCGACAAGAATCGAAGAAACTTGGAAAAATTCACCTAGCCTAAGCACGAAAGAATTATCGGCTGTGAGTTTACTTTTCGGAATGATGCTCGAAGAAACTGAACGCAGAATTGCTGCATCCGCTCCACAGAAAAATAAACGAAGCGCATGATGGCCCCTACTTTAAAATGTTCGTTTTCGTCTCTCAGTCTTTCTGCGTCTGTCGATCAACAAACGGGAAGTCTTTCTGTTTTTGATGTCGTTGATGAGATTCGTGCCCCGCAGTTGCCGATCCATGTGCAGTCGCTTGTGCTGACTTTTGTTTGGGAAAAGTTACTTTCCGGACACTTCGATGGAAAAATTTTCATCCATATTATTACCCCCGATGGAAAACAGGGGGTCGTCGGTAACGGGGAACTAAAAGTTCCGAACGATCAGAAACGCGTGAAAGCAGTTTTCCGTTTAGGTGGTTTTCCGCTCACGCAGTTTGGGCAGCACCGATTCGTGATTTCCTGGGTGAATGCGGTAGGAACGAAGGAGGGCGAAGAGCTCCTCGATTTTGAGGTCGCAAAAGCACCTGAAGTTCCGCAGGGAAAGCCTGACCCATCTCAGCCAGGTTTCACGCACTGAGTTAGTTGCGATTTTCACCCCTTGTCATGAATCTCGAGCAGGCGTATTCCTGTGTGTAGGACTTGATCCCTATGCGACAGGTACCTTACGACGCCGGTAGTCCGGTCCATCATCTCTTAATCGGTAACGGTCGGCTAGCTCGCCACCTCTCTCACTATTTTACGCTCGAAGGAATTTCGTTTTCGAAGTGGATACATGCACGTCAGTGCAATCACGAATTAGCCGAAATCATCCGAGCAAGTGAAAAACCAGTAACCCATATTTGGGTGTTAATCTCAGACGACGCCATACCCGAGATAGTGGAATGGATAAATGCCTTAGGCGTTCAAGCGCAAATCCTCCACGCCTCAGGCGCCAAAGTGATCAAGGGTGCTCGGAGCGTTCATCCTTTGATGACCTTCGGAACCGAACTTTATTCTTTGGATTCGTACCAAAGGATACCGTTTGTGGTCGAACCTTTATACGATGGAGTTTCGATCGAAGAAATATTGGGTGGGCTTAAGAACGCCGCAGTTTTTCTCCCGCCAGAAAAGCGCACGCTTTATCATTCACTCGTTTCGGCTTCCGGAAACTTCCCTGCACTTCTGTGGGTTGATGTGTTTGAGCGATTCGAAAAAGACCTTTCGCTACCGCGTGAAATTTTAGCGCCTTTTTTATTCCAAACTTTAACGAATGTGATTCGTTCGGGGGAGCGTGCTGTAACCGGACCATTAGTTCGGGGAGATTTTTCTACGATTCGTGCTCATGAGGCGGCTCTTGCAGGCACCCCGCTCGGAGAACTTTACGCCGCGTTTTTAAAATATTTCAAAGGAGCATCCGATGTCCGGCACGAAATCACTCATTAAGAAGCTCACCGTTCCTGATTTTATTCGGCTGAAATCCGAGAAGAAAAAACTCGTGATGGTGACCTGCTATGATTCAAGTTTCGCCCGGGTCTTAAACGAATCTGAAGTCGATCTATTACTCGTCGGAGATAGCTGCGCGATGACCATGCATGGATACGATTCGACGATCCAGGCAGACGTCGAGATGATCGCGCTTCATACCGCGGCAGTTGCGCGAGCGGCCCCAGGAAAGTTTTTAGTCGCCGATCTCCCTTTTCTTTGCGTTCGTAAGGGAATGGGTCCAGCGATGGAAGCAGTAGAGCGACTCGTGAAAGCAGGCGCACACGCAGTGAAGTTAGAGGGGATGAAAGGAAATGAAGAATTCGTTTCCCATGTCGTCCAGTCTGGAATTCCAGTGATGGGACATCTCGGACTTACGCCCCAGTTCGTGAATGCGTTTGGTGGCATGAAGGTTCAGGGAAAATCACTCGAGGCCCAGGACGAGATGATGAAGGAGGCGATTGAGTTTGAACGGCGAGGTGCTTTTTCACTCGTGCTTGAATGTGTGCCCACCGATATAGCGACTAAAATTGCAGCTTGTCTTTCCATTCCAGTGATTGGGATCGGAGCTGGGCCCGATGTGGATGGACAAGTTTTAGTGCTACAGGATTTACTGGGTTTTACTCCCGACTTTAAACCGAAATTTTTACGCCGATACCTGAATGGATTTGAACTCTTTAAGGGAGCATTCGATCGATTTTCGAGTGAAGTACGCGGAGGACAATATCCCTCGAAGGAAGAGAGTTATTAGATGGAAATTTTTAAATCTGTTTCTGAACTTCAAGCTTGGCGCGGACTTACCGAAGAGAATTATTTTAAGATAGGCAGTCGCGTGACGATTGGTTTCGTTCCAACGATGGGCGCACTTCACGAAGGGCATATCAGTCTGCTAGAGCGTTCTCGTGCTGAAAACGATTTAACGGTGCTCAGTATTTTTGTGAACCCGACCCAGTTTAATAACCCAGACGATCTCGTAAAATATCCGAAGAGTACAGCGCGCGATCTAGAAATTGCTCACCGCGCGGGTGTCGATGCGGTTTTTATTCCGAGCAATAGCGAGGAGCTCTATTATGACGGCTATCGATATCAGGTTTTAGAAAAAGAATTTTCCAAAACTCTGGAAGGGGAGTTCCGTCCCGGACATTTCGAAGGAATGCTGACTGTTGTGCTGAAGCTTTTAAATATCGTGCGCGCGACGAAAGCCTATTTCGGAGAAAAAGATTATCAGCAACTTGAGTTAATCCAGGGAATGGCTCGGGCTTTTTTCTTAGAGACAGAAATCGTTGGATGTCCTACAGTTCGCGAGGAAGATGGACTGGCGATGAGTTCGAGAAATTTACGCCTTTCGGTGGCTGATCGGGCAGTGGCACCTCGGCTTCATTCCGCTTTAGTTGACATCACTGATCTTCAGTCGGCTCGTGCCACTCTAGAAAAAGTCGGGTTTAAGGTTGAATACCTTGTTGATCAAGGGAAACGGCGACTCGTCGCCGCACATCTCGGCGACGTTCGTCTCATCGATAATGTGGAGCGTGGATTATGATTTTAGCGCTTGATGTAGGAAATAGTCAGATCTTCGGTGGGTTGATCGAAGATACATCTGCGGGGCCAAAAATTCTTTTTCGGTTTCGAAAGAACTCGAAAGGCGGATCGAGTTCGGATGAATACGGCCTATTTCTAAAACAGATTTTGCGTGAAAATGGATTTAATCCTGAAAACATAACGAAGATCGCGATCTGTACGGTCGTTCCCGATGTCATGCACTCCTTAAAAGGTGCGTGTCAGAAATATTTTAAGCAGTCTCCGTTCGTACTTCAAGCTGGCGTGAAGACCGGATTAAAGATCCGCTATAAAAATCCACTCGAAGTGGGAGCGGACCGAATCGCAAATGCAATCGCAGCGACAGGTCGATACCCTGGAAAAAATCTTGTGATTATTGATCTTGGAACGGCGACGACGTTCTGCGCGATCTCGAAAGATAAAGATTATCTGGGCGGATCGATTATCGCTGGCCTTCGGATCTCGATGGAGGCCCTTGAATCTAAAACCGCGAAGCTCCCTTCAGTCGAAATCGTCGCCCCAGAAACCGCTCTCGGTAAGGCTACGATTGAAAGTATTCAGATGGGTCTTTATTACGGCCATCTCGGCGCGATGAAAGAAATTTTAGCTAGAATCACGCGTGAAGCGTTTCATGGCGAACAGCCGTATATCATCGGAACGGGCGGGTTCTCTCGACTTTTCGAGCGCGAGCGAATTTTTGATACGGAGATTTCTGATCTTGTTCTCTTTGGTCTCTATGATGCGCTTCGGATGAACGCGGAGTGATTCGTCGGACCTCGTAAGTGCGCTGTATTACTGCTGGCCTGTGAGTATGAGTTGATCGAGCTCGCACCTTGTGATGCCATAAGACTTCAAGTACGCCTTAAAAAATACCGTTCCTGTTCCAGCGACATCTTTAAAGCTTGCGGCGTTTGTTGAGATGACTGCAGCTGTATTCGACTGCGCTACGGTACCGTTAGCGGTTATCCAAGTCGAACCATTCCAGTAGTACCAAATCGCGCTTGAATATAAAGCACCCACTCCTAAGTTATAACCTACGCCTGATGGGCACGCTGAAGTTTGAATCGTTTCAGAAAAGGTCGCGATCGAGTCGTAGCTTACTCCGGTCTGTCCTATGACGGTTGGGGCAGATGAATCATAATGGACAGGATCAACGGTAACTGATTTTAATTCCGGAGAACACCAAGTCGTACCGGAACCGTAATTACATTCCGTTCCCGTATCGTCGCTCTCGAGAATTGTTCGGTATTGAAAATAGCGGCTCGTACCTACAGGGCTCGTAAACGCTGAGAATAGCATTGAAGGAAGGCCCTTCTTCACATCACCGCTCCCATCAAGGGCTACCGTATTATTATTGAGTTCAGAGAAATAAGTTTGATTCGTACCGTCCGGGCCCTTCCAGTTTGCTCCAGTTGGATCATCGGTACAGTCGGTAAGACCAGCGTTTGCAGTGGTACATACTCTCACTTGATATTTAATTCGGTTTGCGCCTCGACGATAAAGCTGTTTAACTTCGTTCGCGTGGAGAGCGCGTGACCATGTGGCAACTTCATCTATCGATCCCGTGAATGGAACGAAGCCATTTCCTGCATCCGAGCAAAGTGCAGAACCTACTTGGAAGCTTGCAGTATTTGAAATGGAAGCAGTACCTGGCCCAGTGTTTTGCTGGTCTAAAATTCCATTCACGTAAATTTTAACATTTGCTCCCACTCTCGTCATCACAATATGTTTCCAGCTTCCATCGGTAACAGTGATGTTTCCAGTGACTGCATTATAATTTAACCCCGCGCCATTTTCATCGACTTCTACGAAAACTTTTCCAGTACTTCTTACTGATATATTGAAAAAACTTCCGTGAGCACAACCCGCTTCACGCTTTCCTAAAACGTACATGTAGGCGCCCGGAGGGGATGATGTTTTAATCCATGCCTGCGCAGAAAAATCACCCGCGCCATAATTCGCTGCGGAAATGTCACCAAAATCAATTCCACCCGCTCCGGAAATGTTTATAGAAGATCCAAGTTGTCCATTCGAACCGAACGTAATGCTCGTAGGAGTGCCATTATAAGCAGAGCCAGATGGATTTGCGGTGTCTTTTACGCTACCCGCTCCGGCGGTACCAGACGCCTCATCTAAATGCCAAAGACCAACTATTCCACTCATTAAATTATTATCTCCGACCACACCCGTAGATCCCACTAACGAAGAATAGTCGGTAGATGTTTCATTTTGGATAGCTCCACTTGCATAGTCTGGTAGTTTTTTCATGAACGGGAGGGTTGGAATCCATGAGAGCGTGGTCCAACTCATACCGGCTTGAAAGGCGTCCATTACTCGGGAAGTAAACGTGCCCGAATATTTTGCGTATTGGCGAGAGTATATCGTTTGAATTTCAGTAGCACTGAGTGAGGTATTCCATATCGCGATTTCGTCGACCTGCCCGTTAAAAACATTTGATGAACCATAATAAGCACCCAGTATGTAGGGTGTATTTGCGCTTGTAATATTTCCGGTATATGAAGCTGAATTTTTTAGGATTCCATTCGTATAAAGTTTCATAGTAGAGCCATCATAAGTTGCCACGACATGACTCCACTCGCCGCGGTTCAAGGTAGGAGCTGTAAGTTGACCGCTCGGGTAGTCAATCCAAAAAATGAGCCCTTGAGCACCGAGCACTTCGGCTAGGCCTAAACTGAAACTTCCTTGTGATCCATTAAACGGACCTTTGTTCGCTATTCCAGCATTCGAATTTCCTGCATTCGAAGGATATACCCAGGCATGAATTGTCAAAGCGGTAGTCGGATTTAGACTAGTGGTATTTGCAGTCTGTATGAAGGATGTGGCTGTTGAATCAAAACTTGCAGAGCCATTTACTTTCCCTGGGTTCCCCAGGGTCACGGTACTGCCGATAGTACCACTCAGTCCATTTCCAGAATCGTCAGTAGCCACAGTAGATCCGACCACCTCATCGAGATGCCAAAGGCCAACGAGAGAAGATCTTTGAGGTGCCCATGAAGAGTCCAACTTTGAATTATTCGTCGGTGTTCCGCTCTGAGTAAGTCGAATGTAACCGTTTGTACTATCCCAGGTTGCTCCGGTAAGAGTCCCACCCGCAAATCCGGAGGCATTGTTAGCATCGTCGATCTGATCGTTCGGAGAGAGTCTACAAACGCCTCCAGTAAAGTCGATTTTTGTCGTGTCGTAGGCGTAAGAGGCGGTTGTTGTAAAATCAAAAGGCCAGGATTGAGTGAATGGGCCAGTCGCGACGTTACCCCCTGTGATCCCTGGATGGAACTGGCCTGTAATCGTCGCAGTCTTTAATCCTTCGCATGCAGAGAGCGTAAATGTGGCGATGAAAAAAGTAAGGACTCGGAAAACGTAAAACGTTTCCAGATAAAAGGTTTTATTTATATTCCATTCATTCACCATACGGACCACTCTGATGACTTATATTTTATCGTTAAAATCATCCTCAAGCGAGATGCGTCTTTTCAGACACTCTGATCTAAAAAGCATTGGTTTTTAAGGCTTTTTAGTTCTCCCCAAACCACCACTGAAACTGAACGGTTAAACCGAGGCTTGTAATCGTCTGCTCAACGAGAGTCGTGTTTAAAGTTTGAATGCGGTAAAATGGACCCAGTTCAAGCTTTGATTTAGGGCCGAGGCTTGAATGCGCGACGAGCTTCCCGTAGGCAACGTAACCGAGATCCGTATTAAAACTCTGAGTTTTCGTTGGCAGTGTCAGCGACCATTATTCTTATCTCGAGCGAATATGCCTGTGTAAATCAGTTGTGGAACAACAAATAGAGATTGATCTGCATCTTCTCTACCTAATTTTTCCTCGGAAGAACTAGGTCCGATTTCGGTCGTTATGGACTCAGGGGCCGGAAAAGTCTTGTCCAAAATAATTTCACCTGTTGGTAAAATATGAACGACACCTCTGAGCCGGTCTTCATTTTCAAGTGGAAGATAGAGGATATCGCCTGGGAATATCTGTTCGCCCTGGTTTTTAAGAATCTTAGGATTCATAGCTATCGTTTCACTTAAGGTTCCCTTATCTCCGTAAATGGGTTTGATCCCGAAACGGTAAAGAATCATCGACAGAGAGTCGAGCGCGCGAACCCGGTAAAAATATCTGGGCAATCGATCATCGGCGTAAGAGTTTGCAGTGAAAAATGACATCACAAACGTCAGGAACACGATCATAAAAAAAACATTTCCTGAGGCGATCTTATTAAGGGGCGATCGCCCATGCTTCAGGCATTTTTTAGGACTTAAAATTCGACACATCTAAAGTACGTATCGTCTTGAAATAATAGAGACTTGACGGTTTTTGTTTATAGATCAGGAGGTGCAGACGGGCTTCTTATGGAGGGATGTATATTTAAAAATAATATAGCGTCAATAATTTGTCAGGGGACGCGCTTCGGATGAATTCGGAGTGATTTAACCCACCACCGAAACATCGCTCAGCAGCGCATATTCCGGTCCGTAGTATCCACTCGCATTTCCGTAATCAAATTCACTGCGTTTTACTCTCTGTTTCGAGAAACGAGCAAACTTAAAGTTTTCGTTAATCGATCCAGAGAGTGAACCGCCCTTAATGATCGAAACGGTTCCGGTCGCGTGGTCATGCAGACGCGCTAGTCGGATCTCCGAACTAAAGGTTCCTGTCGTTTCCTGGATGAAAAGACCAGAGAACTGAAGAATCTCTAAAACTTTCGGAGCAGCGTGGATCATCTGCGAGTGGTCGAGCCCTCCTTCATTCACAACAATGTTCCCACGATAAGTTCCTGATTTTTTCTTTAAGTACTGTCCGTGTTGGGGGTCGATCGCGGTCGTAACGACTTTATTTTTTTCTACCAGAACGATCGGTTTTTGGATGGTTCCCTGATCGGCCACTCCAGTTGTGATCGCTCCATATTCGAGTGATGGATCAAGCGTGAGTGTTACGAGATCACCCGTCGCGCCTGGAATAAAATCATCACCAGGATTTTTATGTGGAAGATCGAGGTATTCGCTTCGAGCAGAGAGGAGAAAGCTCGTCGAATTAAAAAGTTTTGCTAATACATCGGCGTCTAAGATTACGGAATATTTTCCGGTAGTCGGTTTTTTAGTGTCGAGCGATACCTCAGCTCTATCGCTGGCCTCTTGAAAGAGTCCTTTTACTGACACATCTTTCGGACTAATCGTCCATGCTGTGTGGAGGTACTCATCGCTTCGCCCTTTCTGGGTGAAGGAGTAAGCCGCTTCTACATACATCCGGCTTTGTTTCGACCGGTGGGTGAGTCCATTGGAGAGGTGGAGTTCACGGTGGTGAACACTCATAAAAAGTTCAGAGGAGTTAAATGCGGTTTTTCGCGGGACCGAAACCGCTTCGGTGATTTCTTGGGTTATCGAATTTATGGATCCTTCGAGATCTTCACCCATTCCAGGGTCGCAAGATTTTACTTCTGGGATTTCGGAAGGAAGTTCGGTTGGAAGATCCCAAGCTTCGTAGTCTGTTTCGCGTGCAGCCGCTACAGCGGATTCAAGCTGGGCAGTAATCGTTTTTTCTTGGACGAATTTTTTAGAGATTTCACCCTGCCGACCTGGCTTACCCGTATTGACGAAAAGTCTGACATCAATCGCCTGGGAGTGAACTTCTCGGTCCTGGTCGATCGCAAGTTTTCCAGTATCGAGAAGAAAGTACCGCTCACGGCGGTGAAGATTTTCTTGGGTAAGAATCCATCCCTTAATTTCTTTACGTGCGCGAAGTTCGTTTTTTAATTGTTCGAGGGTCCAGTTTTTACTCGTTGTCATTTTTAACTTTCCGAATCTATCCAAGGATCTGATCTTTTAAGAGCATGTGAGGCCCGCCGCATCCAGCGTAGACGATTTCTTTATGGTATTTTCCGCACCCACCGCAGTCATTAAACGGATGTTTTACTGTATCTGGAGTCGAAGTGTGTGCTTCGATTTTCGACTTAGCGATGATCGAGTTTAATACGTCTGGAACATAACCGGTAATCTGGATATCTCCACCCGCGGGGCCTTTAAATATTTTTCCCGTATATTTCCCGTCTTTTACTTCTTTTAAGTACTGAACACCGACTTGGATACCCATGCCTTTCGGGTCTTCCATGCCTCCAGCCGCATTCATACCGACGAAACCGTAGTCGATCATCGCGACGAGTTCATCGACCGTCTTATCGCCTGCACTGAAGTAAGTATTTGTTTGGCGAGTGTAGACCCCATTCTGCCAACTCTCTCGCTTTCCATTCGAAGAGCGAGGGACGCCGAGGCGAAGAGCAGAAGTTAGATTAGTCATAGGGGAACTGAGTACCCCTTTATCCAGAATGATTTGTTCCTGTGCGAGCCATCCCTCTTCGTCGAAGAAATAAGATCCCCAGGCTGCGGCCTTCTCTGTCGCATTTTTATAAACGGCAGGGCTGTTTAAAATCGTCGCGTGTTCATTTCCGACGAGTGATCCTTCTTTATGAAGTTCCCACGCCTTACTTCGTCCACGTGCACAGGTGTCCCCCTCCTGGGAGTGGCCGAAAGCTTCGTGTGCAAGGACTCCAGAAAGAGTCGGCCC
>JBGSHQ010000245.1:0-1525 GCA_041752095.1 Bdellovibrionia bacterium | reverse complement strand
GGGGGGTTAGTCATTGGTATTGGAAGTGGCTTTCATGCACTGATTCGAATTGGCGTTTTTGGAAAAGAAATTTCAGTGACCTCAAACACGAGTGGTAAACTTATTCAAGCCTGGGTGCGGGTGGCTCCGGTTGGGACGGTTTGTACTTGGTTAAAAGGTTTAGGTGTTGTCGACTTGCCTATTCGCCACTCCGAAGCTCGCATCGTGATTCACCCGAACCGGAAGACTGAAACTCTCGTTAAGTTACAGCGTCGTGGAATGCACTGCCTTCGATACGAGGGAAATATCGTGGGCAGTGAAGAATCGATTGCCGGGCTTTGCGATTCGACGGGAAGAATTCTCGGTATCATGCCTCATCCTGAGAGTTTTATCCGGTGGACGGCCCACCCCGAATGGACACTGGCGCCTCAGCGAGCCAATGCTCCTGGACAGGGATTAGCTCTGTTTGAAAATGCGTATCAGGAGTCTATGCGTGCGCTTCAGCCCGAAGCTTAAAAACAGCATCGATTCAGCTCGCGTGATGGGATTAACCCCTGCCGAGTGGATCATTGTCGAAGCGGGAGTTTCCCGAGAAGAAGTGAAAGAATGTTTTCTTTCGACCGGACAGGGTTTCACGGCTCATGCGATCCAGGATGTGACCAGTTTATGTCGGTGGCTGCTTGGACCGCTGGTGGACCCGAAACGTGTGCTGGGTGCACCTTCTCGACAAGAAGTTCTCAGGCGCCTTCTTTCTGAGCGCGAACTTTTAGAATTTCTACCTGAGGTTCGTCGTTTAAAGCGGCAGAAAGATTTTTTTAAAAAACTCGATCGCTGTATTCAAGCAGCGCGCATGACTTACGCCTCTGCCGACGAGCGAGATGCCCAAGAAGAACGACTCGATCAAACAGGCGGTTCAGGAATCCTTCGACGCGAACTGATTATTATTATTGCTGCTTACGAAGAATGGCTGAGTGCAAACCAAACCTGGGATTTACCGCGCCTTCTTCTTGCAGCCACGGCAGTTTTAGGGAGTCCAGATACCGAATTCTCATTTCCGGAGCGGATTCTAGTTCTCGCTCGCGAAGTGGGTGAAAGTAGGTCCGAATCTTTTTTCGAAGCCCTTGCGAGGCGAGTTCGATTCGAACGAGTTTTTATTGCGGATAAGCTCGGACCTGAAAATGGTAAATTAGAATCCTTTTGGGAAGAGTGGCACACCGTCGATGACTGCTGTGACCGCCTGGCTGATGCATTACTCGAATCCTATTATGAAGGAAAGCTCTCCGAAAACGGTGTTTTACTTCCAGATCTCCCGCAGGTGAGGAGGAGCCTAAAGCGTGCACTCGGTGAGCGTGGGCTTCTTTTAAAAGATCCCCGGGATCCCACGCGATTAAAATGGGAAGAAGCGGTTAAGGTTGCTCTTCTCCCTCTAGAAACGGTTGCTCGGCGATTTAAATCAGAGGATGTGATTTCCTTTCTTCATTCGAGTTGGATGAGGCTCGATCGTGATCCCGAAAAGGAGTTTTCGATGAAGCGAAAACTCCAGCAA
>JBGSHQ010000244.1:0-6891 GCA_041752095.1 Bdellovibrionia bacterium | reverse complement strand
CCGAAAGAAATACATCTGATGGAAAAAATATCGATGTAGATGAGGTTTTTAAACTGAACGCCCTCTTTAAAAAATCGACTGGAACATCTGGAAAAGGGATCACTCTCGACCAGCTCGGTGAAACCTATACGAAGATTTTCGAAACAGCGACAGGCGGTCCATACACTGCGAGTGTTGAACGATTCGATGGTAAGGATTTAAAAGCCGAATTAAAACGGCTCGAAAAATTTCTGATTGCGAATGAAAAGAATAATAAAAACTTCATCGTGGCTAACTTTCTCCAGGGCGTTCTCACGGGAGATAAAGATGGAATGATCGGCCACATCTCTCCTGTCGGCGCGTATGATTCGGGGAAAAAACGGGTTCTCATACTCGATGTCGATCGAAAATTCTACCAGCCCTACTGGGTTCCACTCGATAAATTCTATGACTCGATGAATACAACTGATCCAGGAACGAGTAAAAAGCGCGGCTTAGTTCTCGTCGGTCACGAATAAAAGCTATTTCAGTAAGACCCGCTCACCAAATTTAGGTAAAATAAAGCGAATGGATGAGAAATCCGTAGAAATTGTTTTACGGATTTCATCAAGCCCCGCTCCAGGAAGAAGCATGGTTTCTTCACGATTCGCTTTCATAAAAAAGAAATCGAAGTGAAGCGGAATCAAAATGCGCGGTTTCAAGCGACCCGCATAATGATCCACATAATCTTTAACACTGACCTTATTCGCTACACCGGCCATCACGAAATCCACTCCTTTTAAGTCGGGTGCAGCGCCCTCAAAAAAGCGACTTCCCTGATCAATAAATATTTTTCCCTCAGGATGCATCACTCGGTAGCACCAAACTTCGCCCTCTCGGTATTCATAAAATCCGAAGGTAAAGGGTTCCGATACAGGGCCAGGAAGAAAGTGGAACCCGATAGCAGGAAAAATAGAAGAGTGCTCACGTCTGTAAAACTGGATTTTAAATCGCCCGACGCTCACCTCGTCGCGGTCCTTAACAGCATGAAATCGGTCTGCGGCCTGGATTCCTAAATTCGCACTCACAACCCGACTCAGAGAGACTCCGCCGTAGATCGGCGCTTTAAAGTCCCCCGCGATTCGAGCGGCATCGACAGCGTGATCGAAATGTTCATGGCTCACAAAAACCGCGTCAGCCTTTTTTAGGCCTAAGTATTCTAGGTTTGCAGAGATCGCCTGCGAATCGGGCCTAAAAGATTGGAGTCCTAGCCAATTTAAGATTCCTGGACGCGAAAAAACAGGATCAAAAAGGAGCGTCGTCTCACCGTCTTCGAGGATAAGGCCCGCAACTCCGATCCACCGAACTTGGAGTGTGGCTCCCGCGGAAGCGGATAACAGAAAAAGGAGTATCGAAAGAAGGTACTTCAGTCGAAGCCGCACTTACTTCCCGGTAATCTTTTTAAAGAATCCGGAGATTCCCTTTTTCTCAGCCTTCGCCAGAATCGCAGCTGGATCTTCATCACCCAGTAATTCTTTCGCCTGTTCGGCCGTCATTTTTCCTTCGGCAACAGCTTTAGCAACAATCTGCTTTGCATCTGCTGCATCCATTGGTTTATCGGACACCCCCGCACCACCTGCCATACCCTGAGCCATCATCATCTGCATGGCCATTTGGGAAAACTCAGGTGGGAGCATTTTTTCAAATTCAGCCGACTCGCGACTTACGTCCTGGCCTGCCATCGCTCGCTGCATGAGTCCTTGCATCTTCATGAGCTGGGACTTTGGGAGACGTTGGAGCGTTTTCGCCATCTGCTTCATCATCTCGGGATCCATCTGTGAGGGATCAAATCCACCTAGCGCAGGATTCGGTCCAGCCGTCGCGGGTTTAACCGCAGGCGCCGTTAACTTAGGAGCGGCATCAACCCCATGGCAGCGCTTGAACTTTTTTCCACTCCCACAAGGACATGGCTCATTGCGGCCAGTCTGTTCGGGAAGCTTTTCATTTGTAACAACGGCCGTCGTTTCAATCGTATTTTCAGTCATAGAGTGCATTCTTTTTAAGCGAAAGAACCTCGCTTGCCCAGATCTTTCATGAAATTTCCACTCGTGCTTGACCCTATGCCCCAAGCCCTTTAGCCTAATTAGAAATGGAAAGCATACCGTCAGAAGGCGCGGCCGCGAGAGACCGCGCAGTACGTTCGGATTCGATTCTCCTCTTTCTAGGGGCTTTCGGCTTATTTCTCTGGAACATCAAGTTCCCCGGAACGAAAAATTTCGATGAATTTCACTATATTCCGTCAGCCCTCCAGTGGATTCAGGGTGTAGAAAACCAGAACTGGGAACATCCGCCACTCGCGAAATACCTGATTAGTTTTGGGATCCGCTGGTTCGGGGATGAGCCTTTCGGGTGGCGCTTTATGAGCGTCGGTTTCGGGGCTTTTACGCTCGTCGGCATGTACCGGATGGCGTTTGAACTTTTCGGTAAAGATCGCCGCGCGGGATGGATCTGCGCTGGGCTCACTCTTTTTAATCAGCTTCTCTATGTCCAAGCGCGGATCGCGATGCTCGACACGTTCATGATGGGCTTTCTCATCTGGTCACTCTACTACTTCGTCCAAGCCATCGACTCTTTCACCTATGATCCAAAATGGGTGATTAGGTCGGGTGTCTTCATGGGGCTTGCCGTTGCTTGTAAATGGTTCGCTCTCGTCCCGTGGACGATGTGCGGTTTACTCCTTTTTCTCCAAGCCATCCGCGAGCGCTCAAAGCCCCGATTTCTCGATATCCTCGTCTACTGGATCACGGTTCCTCTCCTCTGCTACTACCTCACTTTTATTCCGTATCTTTTTATTAAGCGCGAACCCGCCTACACGATCTGGGATCTCTTAACTGGTTTTCAAGCACGCATGCTCGATGGACAGAAGCGCGTGGTGAGCAGCCATCCGTACATGAGCCAGTACTTAGACTGGATCACGATGCGTCGCCCGATCTGGTACGCGTTCGATAAGGAAGGCACGAATGCGGAATGGGTTCGTGGTGTTCTGCTCCTGGGAAATCCCTTTATCATGTGGGGGGGGTTAGTCGCGATCGTGGGTCTTATCTTCGCGTGGATGGTCGAACGATCGAAAAGTTCGTTTCTGATTCTTTATTTTTATCTGGGTTTCGCGTTTTGTTGGATCGTGATCCCCCGGAAGGTAGCCTTTTATTATTACTACTATCCTGCCGGCATGATGCTTTCTCTCGCACTCACTTACTGGATTTTAAAGTCGAAACGCGACTCGGTGGCATTCATCGCCTTCGGAATTACGTTCGGATTTTTCTTCTACTTTTTTCCAATTCTGGCAGCGCTTCCTATACCCGCAAACACTTTCGTTAAGTGGATGTGGTTTCAGAGCTGGATTTAATCGAAGCAAAAATCGGCTGATAGATTCGAAAGGCGTAGGGAGTTTTAAGCCCAAGACGTTTTTGGATTTCAGCTTCACTGACTCCCGACTTAAACCACTCCACAACTGCAGAGTGGCGGAGCGTTCTAGGCGTCACGCCGGAAAAACCAATATTTTCGGAAACCGATTTCACGAGTAGCTCTATTCCTCGCGGAGTAATCCCTAAAGATTTCTTTCCCACACGAAGCGGCCCATGACGATTAAAACCGATAAAACAAACATCGTCTTCCATCTCCGACTTATGGCTCTCTTTTAGTACAGCCATCGCTTCAAGTTTTAGCTTTTCAAAGGCATGAATCGTTTTAGGCGACAGTGAGCAATCTCTTTCCGCTTTACCCATGAAAAAAATTTTTCCGTCACGGAGTTGGTGCCAGCGGAGCTTAGCGGCTTCACTCACACTGCATCCCGTATCTGCGAGGAGACTTAAAATCGAAAGCGTTCGAATCGAAACGTAGGATTCCGAAGGAAGCTCAGAAAGTTTTTCACGATATTTTTCGAGAGGCACAGTCTCAGGCACCCGTTCGATTTTCTCAGGCGCTGGAAGACGCTTCGCTACATCGAGTTCGAGTTTTTTTCTCACGGTGAGGTAGTTCATGAGTTTTCGAACCGTCATGAGCTTTCGGCGTCGGGTGTTTGTTTTTTGACCATCCGTTTTTAGTGATTCATGAAAACGTTCAAGATCCTTCCGGGAAACCAGTCTCAGATCCAGAAGTTGGCTATGCGCTTTCGTCCTCTGCATGAACTCTGAGAAACTCTGGAGATCGAAGGCGTAAGAATCGATCGTGTGCTTCGCTTTTCCAGAACCCTCGAGGTGGCCAATAAAACTCTTCAGAGCCGCCGCAAAAGGAAGACTCCCCTGCCGCCGTTGCGCTTTCTTCATGCGTCGATCATACTAAGAACTGCACGGAAGCAAAGGCAAATCAGTCGCAAAGGATATGCGAAGTTATGATGAAACCGATCTCATTCTTAATCTTACTCGCCACACCCGCGTCGGCTTCGAACCCGAACATTAATTCGATCCTTGAAATGGAGGCTTCTCCCGAGGAAGCCATGGTTTCGGGTGGCGACCTCCCCGGCACTCCCGAAAAAGGAACAGAAAATCCTGAAGATCTTTTAAAGAGCTCACCTCTCTCTACCGCGATTACTCCTAAATCGGCGGCGAAGACTTCTGATGGGATGCCTAAACAACTCAGGACGATTCCTGGCGCTTCAAAATCAGCGACCGCACCAGCACCTGCGCGTCCTGATCGCGCTCCACCTCCGCCACCAGCAGAAGAAACCGCTACACTCGATGCTCCTATGACGACGGAAGCCTTAGTCGATATTCCCGAAGCAGCGCCTGAAGCTATCCCTGAAAAACTCGAAGAAGTCAGCGTTCCGGCTGTTCCCGAACCGGAAGTTTTAGCCATTAGTGAGCCTGAACCCGAAGCACCCGCACATGGCTCAAGCACGAACCGATTTGATCGATCGATCCCTCTTTATGACCGCGAAAATCCGACGGTGGGGATTGATATCCATGGTTCACTCCAGGCTCTAGGGACTCCGATTCAAACCCAGTTTACGGATTCCAATAACAACCCAGTGGGTCCAGTTTATGAGTCGAACGTTCGTAACTTTGGAATTGGGTTCGAATACGAACCCCGCTTTCTTCATTCCATCGGCGTGGTTTCACTCGGACCCTCGTTTAATCTCTACTCACTCGACCCTGTGGGCGATATTACTGAAAACACGTTAGATATTTTTTCGCTCGGATTTTCTTTAAAATACCAACTGAAGTTCATGAGTTCTCAGGTTTTCGTCCCTTTTGTGGGCTTTGAAACACAAATGATTCGTTACTCATTTAATGCACTATCGAAACTCGGCACGGGTTGGTCCACAAGCACAGGTCCTACTTTCGGGGGTATGCTTCTCTTAAACTGGATGGAACCTTCTTCAGCTCATAATCTTTTTTCTGACTACGGAATTCGGCGAAGTTACCTCGTCGGTGAGGCAAAACTTCTGACCACGGATAATGCCGCACTGACGACCGTAGGGACTGCGCTCTTTTTCGGTCTTCGCATGGAGTATTAATTTTCCGTGAACGAAAAGTTGCGACTGAAATACCTGCTCTACGAAAACTGCGTTCAGAGTCCCTTCTGGCAAATGAACCAACTCCCGTATTTTCATAAAAAATTTACGGGCGTGGTTCCCACATCGATGCGCGAAGATTTCTGCGGTACAGGAAGAATCGCTTGCGAATGGGGTAAAAAATCGCCCAAGCACCGCGCTGTCGGGCTTGATTTAGATCCTGAACCTCTTCGATACGCTCGAGAAGTGAACCGTGAAGCTCTTACGAGTAAAACACAGTCGCGAGTCCGGTTTTTAAAACAAAACGTATGTAAACCCACCCGAGAAAAATTCGACATCATCGGAGCTCATAATTTTTCATTCTATATTTTCCATGAGCGGACAGAACTTCTGAGCTATGCGCGAGCTGCTTTAAAATCTTTAAAATCGAAGGGAACTTTTTTTCTTGAAATGGCGGGGGGAGAAGGCTTCGTTACTCCTGGCTCTTCAAAGGAAAAATCACGAATTCCTGGGGTTGGAAAAATTGAATACATTTGGGAACAACACCCCTTCGATCCGGTGACGAAGGTCGGAGATTACGCCATTCACTTTAAACTCCCCAGTGGGCAGTGGATGAATGACGCTTTCACTTACCACTGGCGTCTTTGGGAGATTCGAGAAGTCAGGGAAATCTTACTCGAGGCAGGATTTCGCGATACCGCTGTTCTCTGGCCTAAAGATGAGAGCATGACCCACTATGTCTCGGTTGAAAATGCAGACGCCTGCGATGTCTGGCTCGCATATGTCGTGGGAATTCGATAAACTGGAGACATGAAATCTCTTCTTCTTTTATCACTGCTCACTACTCTACCTGCATTTGCTGTGACTGAATCTCCACCTTCTGCTCCCGAAGAATGCCTCACCACTCGCGAGTTTGTTACGGCAATGGAGTTTATCCGGTCCAACGAAGACTACCGCTTAAAAGAACCCGAAGCGACGGATCTCGCTTTAAAAATTTCAGATGGCTGCACTGGTTCTGCGAGTCGCTTTATCCGAGTTGCAAAAACACTTTTAAAGTCTGGGCTAAATCGTCGGGATACAACCGAATGGTCGTTAAAGTTTGCACTCGATCAGGATTCACGCACTGAAGCTTTCTTAAGTGCTTTCAAACGCGCTTATCTCGAAGAATTTCTCGATCTTGATATTTCTACCGCTTTAAAAATCTCTTCGGCTGTCTCACTGGAATTCGCAGGCGACTTAAAACGGGTTCGAGAAGATTTCGAGAAGCTGGTCGACTTCTGCTCTTCTTCGAAAAAAGAGTTTCCGCTGCCGAACGTAAAATGCGGAGAATTTGCAGCCGGGATCGCACGCAAAGGAACTCCCTGGTCAGGTGGCATCTCAGAACCTTTCTTTAAGGTCTATCATTTCTTACTCGCTGAAGA
>JBGSHQ010000243.1:0-10035 GCA_041752095.1 Bdellovibrionia bacterium | reverse complement strand
CATGTCCAAACTCTGGGGCGGCGCCTTCGATAAAGAAACAGATAAACAGGTCGAGATTTTTACGGCCTCAATGTCTATCGACGAACGGCTTTGGGAAGTGGATATTGCTGGATCGATCGCGCACGCAACGATGCTGGGTGGTGAGGGAATCCTTTCGAAAGATGAGAGCTCGAAAATTGTCGAAGGTCTCCAGACGGTCGCAGAGGGGATTAAATCAGGAAAACTTAAATTTAATCCTGATGCTGAAGATGTTCACTCAGAGATTGAGCGCTTTCTGACTGATGCGATTGGCCCCGTAGCAGGTAAACTACATACGGCTCGGTCGAGAAATGATCAGGTCGCGACCGATACTCGCCTTTATCTTCGGTCGAAAATTTTAGATTTTAATCGTGAGTTAAAATCGACGCAAGAATGGCTCGTCACAGCCGCGAAGTCACATAAAGAAACCGTATTACCGGGAATGACGCATCTTCAGCACGCCCAGCCCGTATCCCTTGCTCATCATTTACTCGCTTATTTCTGGATGTTCCAGCGCGACCGCGAAAGGTTATCCGATATGGTAAAGCGGGTAAACCGGATGCCGCTCGGTTCCGTTGCGCTTGCCGGTACAACCTTTCCGATCAACCGTGAAAAAACTTCGAAACTCTTAGGGTTTGAATCTCCTACAGAGAACTCGCTCGATTCGGTTTCGGACCGTGATTATGTAATCGAGTTTCTTTCTGCTGCTTCACTCATCATGATGCACCTTTCGCGGCTCAGTGAAGAACTGATCATCTGGTCGACTCCAGAGTTTGGTTACGTGAGGCTTGATGATTCGGTAACGACTGGGTCGAGTATTATGCCCCAGAAGAAAAATCCGGATGTCGCGGAACTCATTCGAGGAAAAACGGGTCGTGTTTACGGAGCACTTATGGGAGCTCTCACGATGCTTAAAGCTCTGCCGCTTTCGTATAACCGTGATCTCCAGGAAGATAAGACGTTTCTTTTTGAGGGTGTGGATACGGCGCTTGCGAGTGTAAAACTGATGCGACTGATGCTATCGACTGCGAAATTTTCTTCGGAGCGAATGGCGAAATCGCTTGAGGGTGATTTTTCGAACGCGACTGAAATCGCTGATTATCTTGCAGCAAAAGGACTTCCGTTTCGTCAGGCTCACGAAGTCTCGGGTCGGACTGTGAAATACTGCATGGAAAAGGGTAAGCGAATCGAGTCACTGACGCTCGCAGAACTCCAGGCGATTGATTCTGGATTTGCGGCAGATGTTCTTCCGCTACTCACTCACGTCGCCGCGATGAGAGCGCGAAAAAGTCAGGGTGGAACTGGCGTTTCTGCGGTCGAGGCTCAGATTCGGTTAGCAGAGAGTAGCCTTTAAAATTTTAGCCATTTTGGAAGAAAAGGGACGAATCTGAGTGGTCGAACTAACGTTCGAGACGGAGATTAAAGCGAAGAGATCCGGTGTGGGATTGAATTGGAAAGCATTGGTTTATCAGTCAAGCTTATGAAGGACCAATTTCAGCACTTATTTGGGGCACTCAGTAAGAGTGTGTTACACGTGCTTGGGAAACTGGCGGCAACTCAGCCGCAATAACATGGGAGAATTAGGTATGGACATCCTCTTGGAACAGGAGATCTCCAAGTTCCAGGGAACTTGGAGACAAATCGGTTACGAAAGAGATGGCGTACAAGAGCCAGAAGATGACGAGAAGGATTGGAAGCCTCGAACGACGTTTATTAGGACTGCCTTTGTAGTCAGAATCGCCGATGGGAGTATCCCAATCCAAGGAACCTTCAAAATTGATCCGACCCAAAATCCCAAAGCTATCGACTATACGGATACCCATGGTGACGATGCCGGCAAAACCTTTCCGGCTATCTACCGTTTTGAAGGCGACAAGCTGATCTTTTGTGCGGCCTCTGAAGACCAGAGTCGGCCAAGGGAATTTAAGACCAAAGCTGGGCAAGTTCTTAGAATTCATCAGCGCGAAGCCGCCGATGACCTATAGACCCTAGCCGAAAATCCAGGCGGCGTTCATCCAGTTAAAGAATTTCATTGCGATCCCGGCCTCAGAGCATTGGCGACCGGAATCTTCCCGACTCCAAACTCCCGGATCGCCTCGTAGAGGTTGTGGCCCTGGCAAAGATGCCGGATGTTGCCGGGCGTGGCGCTCCCTCCTTTGGCGAACGGCCGGATGTGATCGTACTCGAGGCCGAACCGGCTTGAGCATCTTCTCTTCATTACTGGATCCACGAATTCGCACTGTCGTCCCGATCTTTGGATCGTCACCTGCTTCGTCTGGACAGGAATGTATCGTGAGGGTTCCTTTACTTCGGGCGCCCGAACTGAGGTTGGCTCCCTCGAACTCTTCTTCTTTTTTCGCAAAATCAGCTCCCGAATCGCATTCTTGAGTCGCTCGTTCATGCCCCACCCAGGCCTTCCTTGAAGGTTCTTCATCTCCTCATAGAGCTCCATGAACTCGGAATCCGCATCAAACGCGATTCGTGTGGTTTCAGGTCCTGTAGGGCGTACGAAGTCGGATTTACTCACGGAAATGGATTGATGTGATGCAAGTACCCGCTCCACTTCCCGGGTAGGCTTCGCGGTAACGGCCAGGAGAAGCTCAGTCGTTTTTTCTGGAGAGCATTTCTCTCGCTTCACGAAAGCAGCAAGCTTCGAAGCCGCGGTAAGGGTCAACCGATTTTCTTCAAGCTCCTTCTTCACTTCCGGAACCTTCTGCATAAGCCGCATCGCCGACACGCGCTCAGAGGCGGAGGCTTCGGAGTATCCGAGCGCGTGGTGCACGTATTCCCACAGACTGGAGTACCCGCGCGCATTATAGAGCCGCCGCGAATCGACCTCAGCCAGAAACTCGAGAAGTGAAAGCGTTGCGCTTTTCTCGTGAGCGGCTGCGGCCAAGGTTTCTACATGAAGGACTTCGTTTGAAAGAGATTTTGGATTCATCTCTTTCGGATATCACGGGAATTTGCTTCCCATTAAACGCACGTAAAGGCTCAGCTGAATGCGACCGTTGGAATGAATTTCAAAACTGGCGCTCATACACCGATCGTCGGGCAGGAAGGATTAGAGCGGCTTTGCTGGGGTATTTAAGAAGAAATGCTCTATTGGAAACGAAATTTCGAAATATCCCGTCAAATCTTTTTTTAAAAAAACTGATTTTTTATGAAGCTCGTTGCCCACACCTGCCAGCTCTTAAGAGCGTCTATTTAAAAACCGCTTCAAGTTCAGAATCAGAAATTTTATATCCCCGGGTAAACGGAACTACTCTGAGCTTTTCTCGGCTAAATCCCTGTTTCTCAGATTCTCGCATCCAGTATTCAATTCGATCTGCAGATAAATCGGATCGACGAGACATGACCCAAAGATAGTCGCGTGATGGATGCCCAATGACGACTTCTTTATAATCGGGGCTCATTCCAATAACCCAGTACGAAAATGCAAAAGGCCAGAAGAATTCAACTTTCCATTCAGCGTTGGTGCGAGTGTCGTGAACCCAGGCATGGCCATCCATTTTAACGGTTTCGTTGGAATTTTCGTTTACACAGTAAAAACGATTTTTAATTCCCGGTCTTTCGTTTGGTTTTTTCTCATTATTCCAGTGGTAGTACTCAACCGCATTAGTGCATTTACTTTCGAAGCTGGTCGGGATGTGTGCATTCACATACCAGATCCCCATAAAACGAGATAAATCGATATTTTCTACTGAGCGAAGTGGGGCATGCGAGCATGCTACGAGGCCGAGTAAAATGAATCCGGAAAATACGGTTTTAAAAATAAAATTTATCAATTCTGAAAAAGACCTGAATTTTCGCTACAGAGTTTAATAATCCCGAATAAATCGAGATCTGAACTGATTTCTGGATCTTTTTTGCTCGTAATAAAACAGGCGACAGGGGCAGAAGACGTGGCTCCTGCACAGAGCTTTAGAATGCTTAAGGTTCCCGCTTCGGTGTTTAGAGTCGGCTCTAATTTTGCGTCCTTGAAGCATTGAACGGGAGCAGTCGTCTTAGAACCCGAACACAATGTTGCTAAGTGAGATGCGGATAGAGAGTAAGTGGGGATTAGCTCGGCTTTTGCTTGAAGATAACATTCTAAAGGGCCCGCTTGAGAGGTTAGAGAGAAAAGTAGACTCATGAATAAGATTAAATTTTTCATATCGAATTCCTTTTATTTGCGCAGAAGAAACTTCAACTCACCTTTGCATGCCGGGTGACTCGACTCAAGTAGAACAGCTCCATCCTCTTTAAAATCAGCTTTAAAGATAATCGCACCTTCTGAAGTCATTCCTTTTTTCACTGTAGTCTTTTTTAGAACCAGAGGTTGGATGAGGGCAATTCGTTTTCGAATTGCTGCAGCAGTTTTACGAGCCTTTTCAGCATCCTTCTGTTTGCGTTTATAGAGATCTTTTGCCGCATCTATATTTTGATCTGATTTATCACCTCCGAGTGTACCGAGCTCTTCGATACCCTGATAGGATTCCATCTGGGTTCTTTGGTCTTGATTTTCTGCAGCAGTCGCAAGGTCTTTTAAATAGCGATCAGGTTCCTGTGCAGAAAGGGTAGAATTGATAATACTCTCGGGTTTCCCACTTAAGTTGAAGTACGAGTGATCAATATCGAAATCACCCTCAGATTTATTCATCACTCGGATATGAATGAGCATCTCTTCTGGAGTCGAAACTTCGTACCCTGCTTGGAGAACACACTTCTTTGTCGTGAGTGTGTTTAATTCAATTCCGTTTATCTTTTCCTTCTTCTCTGTCACCGGATCAAGGGTGTAAGGATGGGCGCAGCCAGTAAATACAAGGAGTGAGAGTGAAATCCATTTCATCATAGATCTACTCTAACTCGGAAACTGCGCTTGGTCACGTGCTTCAATTTCACCGTTAACGACGACTGTATAAAAGATGGGGGAGGTGGGAGCAACCATAGCGCTGACACCACAGTATTTTGTCAGAGAAAGACGGACTGCATCGAGAACTTTAGGGAACTCCGCTTCGCGGTCCTTAAATTTTATCTTTAAATCGAATACGACGTCGATTTGCGTAAAGATCCGAGGATGGTGATCTCTGGGTTCTGCATTTCCCGTGAGTGAAAATGACTCAATCTCGATCTTATATTTCTTAATCAGCGATACGACATCCATTCCAGTGCACCCGAGAACTGACGCAATCAGTGTTTCTTTTGGGGTGGGACCTAAATCTTTACCAGCTGGAGCAGCGATATCCATCCGACCCGAGTGCGTTCGGATCTGAGTCGCGAAAGTCATTCCTTCTTCCCATTTAAGTTCAGCTTTCATAGCAGATCAAAAACCAGAAACTCGGAGTTCGAGGTGGTCCCTTTAAATGTTAATGTAGTTTCATCACTCACGACTGCACCATCGCCTTGTTCTAAAATCTTTCCGTTCACTTCCACACCTCCCTTTGCTGCTTGGATCCAAGCATGGCGTCCCTTCGCGAGATCGAGCCTTGTCGACTCTCCAGGATTTAAAATACTGGCATAAATCGAGGCATTCTGTCGAATCGCGACCGAACCTTCGCGTCCGTCTGAAGAGGCGAGGAGTTTTAGTTTTCCTCTTTTTTCTTCGGGCGTGAAATGTTTCTGATCATAACGAGGTTTTGCCCCTTTTTCACTCGGGAGAATCCAAATCTGGAGAAGATGTGCTTTTTCAGTTTTTGAATGATTAAACTCGCTGTGCTCCACACCACTTCCGGCGCTCATGTACTGAATTTCGCCAGCGCGGATGACCGACCCAGTACCCATCGAATCCTTATGCTCAAGCGCGCCCTCAAGAACGTAAGTTACTATTTCCATATCCCGGTGGGGGTGTGTACCAAAGCCCGCTCCGCCAGCGATTTTATCCTCGTTAATGACGCGCAAAACTCGGAAACCCATATGGTCAGGATCATAATAGTCTGCAAACGAAAAACTATGTTTGGCTTCTAGCCATCCATGATTTGCATGTCCTCGTTCGTTCGATTTTCTAATTTTAATCATAACGGTCCTTTCAGTGTTCGATACGCTAAGCTTGATCCTGCTATAACAAGAAGAGCATAAACGAGTCTTTTAAATGATTTTTCACTCACACGATTATGGACTTGAATACCCACAACGGTTCCAAGGAGAACCGAGGGGAGTAAATAAAGCGAATACTTTAAGGTAAATTCGGTCATCTTACCGCTAAAAACTAAGGATCCAGTTAAAACCAAATTTAATATCAGCCAAAGTAGAGCAAGCGTTGTTCGAAACTGCGCTTTAGATTTAATTTCACGTGATGCGTAGTAAACGACAAAGGGACCCCCCGAGGCGTAGAGTCCTTGCATAATGCCACCGCAGAGAAGAAAAAGGCCGCCTTGCCAAAACGGCAACTTTCTTTCGAGATCGCTCCTCTTTAGCAAAGCTTCTTGGCTCAGTTCGAAGAGTCCAAGAATGACGACGACGATACCAAAAGCTGCTTTTAGAAGTGTCGACGGAGCGGTCTGGAAAATGGCGATCCCAATCGGCATTCCGATCCCTGTGATGGGAAGGATTCGGGTCAATAGAGTTTTCCGTTCGATATCCCCAAAGTAGCGAACGACAATAATGAGGCTCAGCAGTAAATTCAGCGGAACAAGAATCGGTATTAGATCCTCGATAGCAAAAAACTGCGCACCAAAAATAAGCGCGAGAATCGTGGCACCGAATCCGGCGCAGGCTTCAACGAGGTTTGAAAAAAAAACGATAATCAAAAGTGGTAAAATGGACGTCATGAGTTCAGTCTGAGAGTAGTCGAATCTGGAGAAAAGATGAACGAACTTCTAGAACTAGTAGGAAATCTACAGGATTGTCCTTGGTCGAAATGGCGGCCTGCAACGCTTCGTTTTTGTGAGGCGCAGCGCTGTGAATGGATTGCGACACCTGCCGAGTTTTGGTCTAACCTCGCATATTTTATCATAGCGGGGGTGCTTCTAAATCAGGGCCTCCGAGAAGGTAAAGGGATCAGGTCCATCCCCTTTCGCTTCGGGGTTTATGCGTTTATCGTTGGATGCTGTTCTTCGATTTTTCATGCTTCTCATACATTTGTATTCGAGACCTTTGATTTGGCCGCGATGTATTTTCTCGGCACCGAACTCATTCTCCAGAACCTTCAACGTCTAGGCTGGTTACGATTTCCTTCCCCGCTACCTCTCGCAAGTTTAATTTTTTTAGGAGCATTGCTACTCTTACTCGGTACGACTGGAACCCCGCGACTGTGGGTTTTTAGTGGGCTGGTCACGATAGCGGCATTTTTCGAAGTGCTCATCTTTATTCGGTATCGCCGTCTCAAGTTAGAAATTGATTACTCGTCACTCGTACTCAGCTGGATCCTTTTTGGTATTTCGTATGGTTTCTGGTTTGTCGACTATACTGGTTTAGTATGTAATCGCGAGAATCACCTCTGGTCAGGCCATGCGCTCTGGCATATCGCGAACTCAGGCTGCTTTTTGACACTTTCAAGATTCTATTCATCTTGCCGGAAAACTCGGCCATCGGTACGCTAGTCGTATGATGAAAACAGATGATAACCAGGTTTCACTCCCTAAAAAAGGCACCTCACGGGAGACTCTCTTAAAACAACTCCAGTCATCGCACGATCACGATACCAACTGGCACAATGGGCGAACATTTAGTCTCGTCTATCATGCGGGTGATGAGCATACTGAATTTTTAAAAAAGGCCTATGGAATTTACTTTCATCAAAATGGGTTAAATCCCTCAGCGTTTCCTAGCCTGCAGAAATTCGAAGCCGAAGTGGTTTCAATCGCAGCTAATCTTCTAGGTGGAGGTGCCGATGCTGCTGGCACTATGACCTCGGGCGGAACCGAATCCATCATGATGGCGATTAAAACGTATCGCGACTGGGCTCGGGCGACGAAACCCCAGATTAAAAATCCTGAAATGATTGTTCCCGCATCGATTCACCCCGCTTTTGATAAAGCGGCTCATTATTTTGATGTGAAGATCGTGAAGGCGCCAGTCGCCAATGATTTTCGAGTGGATTTAGAAGCGGTAAAAAAATTAATGAATCAGAACACGATTCTCCTCGTCGGGTCAGCTCCTCAGTACCCTCAGGGCGTAATCGATCCCATAACAGAACTTGCAGCACTTGCTAAAAAGAGTGGAATCGGAATGCACGTGGATGCTTGTGTGGGCGGTTTCATCCTTCCGTTTATTAAAAAGCTTGGCTACGCGGTTCCAGCCTTCGATTTATCTGTCGATGGAGTTACTTCGATGTCCGCGGATCTTCATAAATACGGATTCGCTGCAAAAGGATCTTCGATCGTCCTTTACAAAAATAAGGAGTTGAGGCGCCATCAGTTTTTTGTTCTCTCGGGTTGGTCAGGCGGTGCATTTGCATCACCATCAATGCCCGGTACTCGCCCCGCAGGGTCGATTGCTGCAGCTTGGGCCACCCTTCAAGCTTTTGGAGAAGACGGATATCTAGAGATTGCGAAGTCCTGTATGGATAATGCAAAAAAACTTCAAGACGGAATTACTGCGCTTGGATTTAAAATTGTCGGGAAGCCTGAGATGTCGATCTTTGGATTTGAGTCTAAAGAAATGGATGTTTATGCTGTAGCCGATCAAATGCAGGCTCGCGGCTGGTATATCGATCGTCAGCAAAACCCTACCTGTCTTCATCTCATGGTAACTCCTGCACATACTGCGCACATCGATACCTTTTTAAAGGATCTGAAAGATTCAGCAACTGCGGTGAAGAATAACCCGAAACTTTCGACTGAAGGAATGGCTGCGATGTACGGGATGATGGCGAAGGTCCCTGATCCTTCGATGGTCGATCAGTTTCTTTATCAGTATATGGATCAACGCTACGCAACTGGAACCGAGCCAAAAGTCTAATGGTCGAATTTCCTACGAGCGGATTTAAGCCAAATGAATCTCCGTTTGAGCCTGCGAAAACGGAAGAGACACTTCCTCTTCTCCAGAGTGCCATCGCCCGTAAATCGAGACTTCAGTGTTGGTCTCCTGAACAAAAGTATTCATACACATCTCGAATCGTAAAAGTGAATGAAGTATCGGGATTAGTGTCGATCTCTGTATCGAAAGAAGAACCGGGTGGCGAGGAGTTTGAAAAAGCTATCGTTCGAGAGGGGTGCGAGGAAATTCTTTTTTCTCTTAACCTTCCAACCGACATTATTTTTTTTAAAGCAGAGTTTCGCCGTGGAGAGAGCGGGACTTTTACCGCAAAAGTAAAACCTCCCATTTTTAAAGTTCAGCGCCGTCGTGCAGTTCGACTTCCGATACCCGCTACACCTGAAAAAAAGGTAAAAATTCAAATTACCCCAGACAACTTCAGTTCATTTACCTTGGTGAATGTTTCTGAAGGTGGGATTGGAATCGTAGTTAATGATAAATCTCAATTTGAGCTTATTTCTAAAAACAAAAAACCAATAAAGGCCTCTTTTGAAGTCGGTGGGATTTTAGTTTCGACCGAAATATTAGCGCGTCACGGTTATGAAGCGGGTTCGACGATGTCGAAGAAGAGTTACCGTATTGGGTTTTCCTTTGTCGAACTCGAAGTCAGCATTAAAGATAAGTTAAACCGATATATTTTCGAAGAGTGCTCAAAATTTTTAGGTCGGTTTTAGGATTTTTTTGCTGCAGCAGCGTCTTGAGCCGATTTAATTGCATCTGCTAATTCTTTTTCAAGCCGCATGACCTTTTCTTTCCAGGTGTCGAGATCGGGTGGATCACGTCGAACAACAATCAGCTCAGCAAGTCGATTTTTAAGTTCTTTATTCTCGATTTCTAAATCGGACAGCTTCTTTCGGACTTCACCGAGATCACCTAACTCCTTAGTTCGAATCTCTTGCTTAAATTTTTTCTGTTGCTCTTCGTTTGCTGGATTAGGTGGAGCAGCACCTGGTGCTACCGCTGAGGCCGTCGCAGCAGGTACCGGAGCCACCGGAGCTGGAGTTACTGGTGCCGCAGCAGGTGCCGCTGCCGCCGGAGCTGGATTTACTGGTGTCGCAGCAGGTG
>JBGSHQ010000242.1:0-5721 GCA_041752095.1 Bdellovibrionia bacterium | reverse complement strand
CCATCTTTAGATCAACGCGAAGACTAAACCGAGTCTCAGGATTTTGTTTTTGGTAAGTTCCAATTTCTTCTTCGTAAATGGCTGCAGAAATCCGGGTAATCCAAATATCAAAAGCCGCACCATAGGTTAAAAACCCTTGATGCAATCCTCCGTAGATATCCAGAAGAGGAAGCCCAAGCTTTACTCCTAAGTTTTGTTTTTTTGCGAAATCATCTGACGCTGTAATCTGCGCAATATCGTAGGCGAAAGTAATATCCGCCATACCCGATTTAACGACAGCCGCTATCCCCGTAGTCAGGTCTCCACGAAGGGGTGCCGCTCCATTCGCAAACATGATGTCACCGATATTTAAAAACGCTGCCCCCCACTGAAGTGCAAAATCAGAGCTCATCCGCTGAACGCGCTGGACACCCAGATCAAACCCGTAGCCAGTACCCTTACCACCCACGAGGCTTGTTATATCGGTCGAGCTTAGCGAAAAAAGCTGCGCAGCCGAGAGAAGTTGGTACCCCCCACTTCGAGAAAGAAGCTTAGCACCGAGTCCGTAACGCCATTCATTCATCCGGTCTTTATTTTTTTTTCCGTGCCCACGACCTCGTCCGTCTTTCGTCGACCACGCGAATGAAGCCTGGACCCCTGTCGTCGTTTGGTAACCGTATTCGATATTCGGGAGGGATTGGTTTTTTGCGTAGAGTGCACCCTGAACATCATAAAGCGCCACAAGCGCAAACCCAGGCGTCAAAACCGAAGCAGTCGCAGTTGCCTCGGTAAAAACATTTTTTCCCATCATGGAGTTCAGTGTCGCACCCGAGGGATTCTTAAGACTCTCGAGAGAGCTATATCCCGTAAGTACCCAGTCCGAGATCGTCGGGTTCACTGAAATAAAATGTACGGCCATGTGATCGATCGCAGCAACTCCGGCTGGATTATAAAAGGGCGCGTCTTGGTCATCTACGATTGCCGTATAAGCCCCCCCCATCGCAAGCGCTTCAGGGCTGCGAAGAAGACTGCGATGCATCGCTGCTTCGACCGGAATCGCAGTAAAAATTAAGGCGAAAATGAAGAATGAAAAGCGAATCCTCATCAATTCGGCCATCCAAATCCTGCTGGAGTGGAATTCATAAACTGCGCGATCCCTGCGGCAGCACAGGATGCCTTATCCGTCGCAAGTCCTGTACATGCATTTCGATTTCGAAGCTCTGTCGGGCAAGTCGCACACGCTCCTGCAGCAAATCCACACGTCACACAACCTGCATCACACGCAGTATTTAAAAGTCCTGTATAGAGGGCAGCTGCTGTAACAAGCGTCGCCCCCGTGCTTCCAAGACTTGAACTAAAGGTTCCACCCACCTGAGTGATCGAATCGAATAGAGTCAGAATAGAACCCGCATAAGTACATGCTGCTGAATCAATCGCCGCAACGGTTTCCCAACCATTCACATAAGTAACAGAAGTGCCGAGCTTTTGTCCTCGTGTGTAAGTCGCAGTAGGAGCGCCATACCGATTCTGAAGTGAACCCACGAGCGCCATCGAAACGAGCATCCCATAAACATTCGAATCATCCGTTCGGTGGGCAGCAACGAGAGTTCCAGGATTAGCACTCGTGGAATTCACCACGTACTCAGGCGGAGTGAGCAATCCGGGTTTACGAATCGCAAATAAAGCATCGAGTGCGTTTTGGCCACCCGTAAGCCTCTGGTCAGTTAAACTCGAAGGAAAAAGTTTTGTGAGCGTGACCCAGAGTTGATTTCCTACGATATCATTAGTACTCAGATCGCTGGTGAGTTGAAAAAAATTCACATTAGCTGCACACGAGTTCGCAGCGGCACGAGCGGTACGAACTTCATCAGATGCACAAGCGGCAAGCGGATAAAAGGGCTCTATCAGCGAAAGGGCTCCGGTGCAGTTTTGACTACTGAGGAGTTTATCGACTTCGGCAACGAGCGCTTTACGATTTTTATCGCTATCGCAGTTAATATTCGTGGCGCCGCACGCGCTCAGAAAAAGAAAACTTATTAAAAATAAAATTTTTCGCATCACGGACATCCTTTCCGTCGGCTGCGAATTGATTCATGTATTCCGTCCTAATGGGACCGAAAATACTCAACGAGTCTCTCGCAACCTTTTCGAAGCGTTTCGTCATCCGTCGCGATGCTCATGCGAACCCAGTTCGGCGCACCGAATGGGGTTCCAGGAACCACTGCGACTTTTGCTTCACGAATGAGGGTCTCCGATAAGCTCATCGAATCCTCACCCGCTTTTACGAATGCTTCTACCCCCAGGAAAACGTAAAATGCGCCTTCCGGAGGAACTACCTTTAGTTTCTCAGCTTTTGCGAGAATTTCCAACGCCATCCGTCGTCTTCTTTTAAAAGCAGAAACCATCTCGGCAAATTTTTCCTCTGCCAGATCTAGAGCGGCTACACCGGCATACTGTGCGAGTGAATTAATTCCGCTCGTCGACTGACCTTGCAGGGTCAATAACGCTTGTGTGAGTTCTGGAGGCGCTACCGTCCATCCAATTCTCCATCCCGTCATTGCAGCAGACTTCGACAGGCCATTGACGGTGACTGCACGATTTCGAAGCAGTGGCGCAGCATCCAGAAAGGAAACAAACGCGGTCGACTCAAAAAGAATGCGGTCGTAAATCTCGTCGGAAATAACCCAGACGTTCGGCGCTTCTTCCGCGAGAAATTTTCCAATCGCAGTAAACTCTTCGCGGGTATAAGTCGTACCGGTCGGATTCGACGGAGAATTTAAAATAAGAACTTTCGTTCGTGGGGTGATCGCTTTACGAAGGTCTTCGACTCCCACTTTAAATTTCTTTTCAGCTTTCCCATCAATGATCACCGGCTTCCCTTCGGCAAGCTTTACCATCTCGGGATAACTGAGCCAGTACGGTGAAGGAATCACAACCTCATCGCCGGGATTTAAAAGGGACATCAGAACGTTATAAATGGCCTGCTTACCGCCGTTTGAAACGACAACATCGGCCGCCTTCCACTCACCGAACTTCGCAACGACGCTCGGCTGCTGGACATTCGTTTTTTTAGCAATTCTTTCTCGGAGTTCAGGAATTCCTGCTACAGGCGTGTATTTGTTTTTATTCTCATCAAGCGCTTTACGAACGGCGGCTTTCGCTTCTTCAGGCGGAGCGAAGTCGGGCTCCCCCGCAGTGAGGTTCACGATATCTTCTCCGCGTGCGCGCATCGACTGAACGAGTGCGTTTAATTTTAAGGTCGCGCTTTCGGATACCCCATCGAGTCTTTTCGCTATCACTGGCTTTTCCTTCATTTTTTCTTCCCAAGTTTCTTTTCTATGGCTCGAATCACTTCTTTAGAAACATAACCGGCGATATCACCACCGTATCGCGCAAGTTCTTTAATCATGCTTGAGCTGACGAAATAAAGATTCTGAGCCGTCATCATAAAAAGCGTCTCCACATCAGGGTTCAGCTGTTTATTCATACTCGCCATCATAAATTCATATTCAAAATCACTCGCTGCACGCAGGCCCCGAATCACAGCGGAAATCTTATTTTCCCTCGCGTACTCCATAATGAGCCCAGGCCAGCGATCGACTTTAACCGCGCCCGCGGGATATCCACGCGCTGCTATAACTTCGCGAATGAGTTCCACGCGTTCTTCAGGTGTGAAGAGTGGATTTTTAGCGCCAGTTCCTGCAACCACGATCGTAATTTCAGGAAAAATCGCGAGAGAGCGATCGAGTATGTCGAGGTGGCCGTTTGTAATCGGATCAAAAGACCCAGGATAAATCGCTCTCATATCGTTTTCCTCTGGTAGGTCGAAAGCACACTGTCTCCGTAGACCTTCTCACGAATTTTTACGAGATGCTCGGTCTCTTCCGGTACAGAATCGATTTTACTTTTCTGCTTCCCCCACTCTAATAAAAATAAGCCATCTGGGTTCAGCAAGTCCTTCCAGGGAAATTCCTCGATGAGACGCATTTCCCAACCCTCTGCGTAAGGAGGATCCGCAAAAACAAAATCAAAGGGTGACGAACGCAGCACGAGCGGAATCGCCTTTATCACGTCTTCCTTAATCAGGCGTACGGCAGGACCCGCTTTTAAATTCCGTATGTTTTCTGAAATCGCTTCATGCGCAGAGCGGTGATTTTCGACTAAAACCGCTGACGCTGCGCCACGCGAAATCGCTTCGAAAGCGAGTCCGCCCGAACCTGCGAATAAATCTAAGACCTTAGAGCCCGGGATTGAAAACTGGATCGAATTAAATAGAGCTTGTCGTAATCGGGCATGCGTTGGGCGGGTCGACTGCTGTGGAGGCGTGGTGAGCGCTCGTCCTTTCCATTCTCCTGCCGTAATTCGAATCATAGAATACTCGTACCCAAGTCCCGCGCAGTGCGCAAACCTAAAACCCGTTAGAGTCATCAGTCTTAAAGAAATCTTGTTAAAAAGCTTCCGTGACCAGGAGCACCCTTGCTAGAACTCTCGCTCCATGCGCGACATCCACGAAGCCCCATCTGCCACATCCGATATGAGAAAGCTTCTCATGCCGACCCTTGGGGAATCGCATGTAAAACAGAGAGATGAATTCCGCGCGCTTCTCCCAAAACCCGAGAAAAAACCGTCTACACCGCTTCTTGCTCCATCCTTTATCCCGACCCCGAGTCCACGGGCACGTAGCATCCCTCCCGGAATTGTTGCCATCATTCACTCGATCGTTTCTGACCTCGACTCTCGCCCCTCGGCGCTCTTAGGTTTAAATCCATCCCGCCGTGATGCGATCACTGCTCATCTGAATGCACTCGCACAGAGTTCTGGCCGTACAAGTCTTGCGGCTTGGTTAAATACGGCTAGAAACGCGAACGAATCAAACGCCCTTTTTTCATTTTTTGAAGAAATTGCTCTCATGACTATTGGGCAAGCGATTCTCTTAAAACGCTGGAGTGACCGTGGACTTCGAAAATTCCAAACCGAACATCTGGGTAAACTGAATTTCGAGCTCTCCACGGCTCTAAAACCCCATGTTCCGATTAGCCGAGAAGGTTTTCACCTCACGCGACCGAACCTGTATTCTTGGTACACACCGACTGCGGCACTCCAGGAAGAAATTTTCAAAACTCTTGAAAACATCGATTTTCGAGAGGAATCACCCACTTTTCTTTTAGACCTCTGCACCGACGCTCGCAGGTTCAGTCCTGACTGGCCAGAGCTTCTCGGTTACGATCCTCGCTTCTATCAGGAAGTATCGAATGAACTCCTTCGCTGGTCGCGTCTTTCTAGAGCCGGACATGCTCAGCGAAGACTCGGCTACACCCCGACCCTTCGGCTGGGTCAAGTTTCACATGGAAACACGACCGAGATTCAATGGATCGGATGTGAGGAAAATACTTTCGCGCTCCTCATTTCTGAAATGATCGATCTCTGGTGGGGACCGAAAGTTCCACCGATCTGGTCGAACAGTAACAGCCTTGAAGCCCATCCGAAAGAACAGCTCTCGCTCGTTGCTCCTGGTTTAA
Source organism: Bdellovibrionia bacterium (assembly GCA_041752095.1). GTDB lineage: Bacteria > Bdellovibrionota > UBA1018 > UBA1018 > UBA1018 > JACMQW01. The sequence goes on along the minus strand of JBGSHQ010000242.1, from coordinate 223 downwards.
AACCCGGCGTACTTGCGATGTTATCGGATTTAGAAGCCTGTGATTTTGCGTGGATCGCTGAAGAGCGATTAGTGAAAGCGACTAAGAATAAAGCTCTACTCGACACGCTCCCGTTTTTTAAGAAACTTCGTTCCACGGGTACTCACCTGGGAACTCTCCAAGCTTGTGTTGCGCTCACTAAAGTCAGACCGGGCGGAAGAATGGTCTGGGTCCGCGAGGAACC
>JBGSHQ010000241.1:0-19007 GCA_041752095.1 Bdellovibrionia bacterium | reverse complement strand
GCAACTTCGGCTTGAAACATAAGAACCATCGCAGGAATTTTATCGGGATGTGCTGCGAGTTTTTGTAGAATCGCAGTTCCTGAAGAATAGGGAAGATTCGATACGACCACGAGTGGGGGAGTGTTTAGAAAGAGGGAGTCTTCAACCTCTAAAAAGTCAGCGGTGATGACATCCACGGCACTTAGTTTTTTACACTCTTCTTCCCAGGTAAGTGCTAGCCGTTCATCTTTTTCAACAATGATAAATTTTTCGAGTCCCTTAAATCCGGAAACCGATTCGATGAGGGAGCGAGTGATGGCGCCTTTTCCAGGGCCAATTTCAAGAAGTGACCGAGCATCACACTGGTCCATTTGTGTGATGGTCTCTCGGACGATCGATTTAATCACTTTTTCATCATTTAAAAAATGTTGGCCGAAGGCTCGGCGACGGCGACTTGCGGGCATTTAAAACTCCGGTGAAGCAAAGGCGTTCAGGGTTAGGTAATCTGTTCCACGAAGGACTTGGTTTTGTCTAAAGCGAAATGCACCCGCGCCCGCAATCATGGCAGCATTATCGGTGCAGTATTTCATTTCAGGTAGAATCGGTGGTTGTAAGAGTCCGATGGATTTCCATTCGTTTTCGAGTCGAGAGCGCAGGCGAGAGTTCGCAGCGACGCCACCGACAATGGCTAGGCTCTTACAGCGATTCTCTCTTACAGCGAGACTGATCTTAGTAAATAGGGCATCGACAATCGCTTCTTGGAGAGACGCACAGAGATCAGGAAGTTTACCTTCAAGCTCCCCATTTTTTTTAAGTTCCGCAGCCTTCATTGCTACGGCGGTTTTCAGCCCACTAAAGGAAAAATCGAGTGTTGCTTTCTGCGGAAGAGCGCGCGGAAAATCAAATGCTTTAGGATTTCCATTTTTTGCGGTTTCATCGATCCAGCGTCCTCCTGGATAGGGAAAACCCAAAACTTTTGCCGTTTTATCAAAGGCCTCTCCCGCCGCATCATCTCGAGATCTTCCAACGAGTGAGCGCTTCAAAAAATCAAGCGGCCAAATCTCTGGAGCAGCTGGAGCAAGGTGAAGATTCGTATGCCCTCCTGAAATAATAGCGATGAGCATCGGGTAGGGGAGTTCGTTTCTGAGAACTGGGGGCCGGTCGGTGCTGTTTAGAAAAATTGATGTGGCGTGGCCTTCGAGGTGATGTACAGGAATAACCGGTTTTGCAAGCGCATAGGCCATTGATTTAGCTGCACTCACTCCTACGAGAAGGGCACCGACAAGTCCGGGTCGATTGGTTACAGCGATAGCATCGAGTTCCCTAGGAGAAATTTCCGCAGACTCAAGCGCAGCCTGAATCATGGGGTTAATCGTCTCGAGATGATTTCTCGACGCAATTTCTGGAACGACGCCCCCGTAAGGTCGGTGAATTAAAATTTGGGAAAAAGTTTCGCACGAAAGAACTTCGATCGAATCCGGTTTATACCGAATGACCGCAGCGCTGCATTCGTCACACGAAGTTTCAATTCCAAGGATGAGACTCATGGAATTTTTTTCTTCGTCTCTTTTTTAAAACTTTTTATGAGTTTCGCCATTTCTGGATCAGCCTTTTTTTCAAAAGAACTATCGAGCCCAAGGAGTTTAAAAGTTTCTGGCTTTGCTAAAGTTTCTAAAGGAATGATTCCGAGGTACTGGCCGCGGTAGGAGGATTGAACAATCGGGATCCCATTTTCGATTACAGCGTCCTGGGTGAAACTCTGGGAATGGGCACCAACGATCAGTGCGACTCCTTTTAGTATCTTCGCGAGTGCAAGATCGGCTTCCATTCCGGAGTGACTGAGAACAATGATAAAGTCCACTTTTCCATCGAGAGTGGCCTTTTCACGGTTAAAAGCGTCGATTCGAGAATCAACGGTGAGAGGAGCAGGATAACCGATATCTTCACCGACTAGACCGATCACGCCCATTCGATTTATTTTTCCGTCCGCATTTTTTTTCTCAAAAACCGCTGATCCCGGGAATAAGAGCTTCCCCTCTCGGCGAAGATTTGCGGCGAGAACTTTGATTTTCGATTTTTTGAAAAAGGATAGGTAAGTATCGATGCCGAGTGCAAAATCTTTATCCCCGGGCACGGTCACTTCGAGGCCCATCTTTTCGTGTGCTTTGATCAGGGTCTCGGCTTGAATTTTTCTGATTCGGACGAGCGATTCTGGAAACTCCTTCATCTCAAATAGAAAATTACCGGAATCGACTTGTAAAAAGGGTGTCTTCTTTTCTGACTCGAGGGAGTGGAGTGCTCCTGAACGGCGAATGATTCCACCCATCGGATCCACACGACATCCACAGGGTTCCACTTCTCCAAGCACATCATTCGAATAGATGATCGTAGTTGCGGTTGCACTTTGTGAAACGAAAAACAGGAGTGAGTTAATCACACTCAGTAAAAAAAACCGAAAATTCATGACTTCACTTCAATTTCGCTTTTGCTGCTTTGGCTTCAGGAGATTTTGCATGTTTATCAAGTATCTCCTGATAAAAAGCCTTTGCATCGGATTTCATGCCGAGCGCATCGAAAGAGAGACCAATTTTTAGAAGTGATTTCGGAAGGCTCTTCGATTTTGGATATTTTTCCTGAAGCGTTGAGTAATCGAGAATCGCTTTTTTATATTGCTCGCTTGCGTAAAGAGATTCTCCTCGAAGGAAAAGCGCTTCTTCTGTGTGTTTTCCTTTAGGGAATTTTAAATATTGAGAAAGGGATTCAATCGCCGCCTCATAATTTTTTTCCTTGAACGCATTTCTGCCTTTTTCAAAAACGGCAGTGGGTTCGGCTTTAGGAATTTCGCGCTCTTTTTCGTTTTCCTTCTCTTTTTCTTTTTCTCGGTTTTGGAGCGCGTCGATGAGCGCCGCTTGTGAGGCTTGGAGCTCTTGAATTTTTGTTTGCATTTCTCGCATCTGATTCTCTTGTTCAGTGCGTTTTCCCTGATCTTTTGTCATCGACTCATTTTTCTTTTGGAGTTCGTCGATGCGTGAGTTCAGTTGGTTAATTTCTCCTCGAAGTTCTTCAGCGACTTTTTGGTTTTCGCTAGCTGCGACTTCTGTGACTTTAGTCGAATAGCCGGAGTCTGGATTTTCGGTTTCATTTTTGAGGTCCGATCGGGTCTTCAGGCATGAACTAAAGGAAGTCAGAAGAGTAATCGAGATGAGGAATAGATAACGCGGTGGCACTTTCATATAGGACTAGAATCGCACTCCGGAAGAATTAAGGCGAGAAATTAGGCGCAGTTGTAGGTCTTTGTGCACCGCTTCCACTACCGATTCCAGGGCTGCCAGCAGGTGTGATGGGCCCTTGCGCTTCACGTTTCATGGCCTCTGTCGCTAATTCTCCCGAAGGAGGGGTAATCGTCGAAGGGGCAGGTGGGGCGACAGGTATTTCAGGAGGAAGAAGACTGACCCGAGATGATCCTTGGCGTAAGGCATCAAACTCAGATTCTTCCGCGAGTTTAATTGCCCTTCGTGCGTAGTCTTCCGCAATTTGGAAGTTTTTCATCCGGTATTCGTTTTGGGCACGAAAGTACGCCTCAGTCGCTAGCCGATATTTTTCTGGAGCCAATGAGTCAGCATTCACCTCCCGCGCAGCTTTCAGTGCGGCAGAGGTATTCGACATGAGCTGAACCGGGCGCTCATGAAATAACGAGCAACTACTCGAAAAGAGTAGAAGTGCGCAGGCAGTGTGCAGAGAAATGGAGAGACCCGATTTTCTAATCACTGCTTACTTTAAATTATTTCGAGGTGATTGCGAAATTTCCGCGGCGATTTTTCGCAAACGCGGTGTCGTTCATCGAAGGATCGATTAAACGTTCTTTTCCATAACTGATCGTTGCAACGCGATCTGGACTGATTCCGGCCTTTTTCATGGCATCTCGAACTGCGTTTGCACGTTTTTCACCTAAAGCGATATTATACTGAATTCCACCACGTTGATCGCAGTGACCTTCGATTTGAATTTTTACAGTCGGATTCGCCTTCATGATTTCAGCGTTGGTATTAACAGAAGTTTTTCCTTCAGCGTCGATCTCAAAAGAGTCGTACTTAAAGTAAACCGTCTGCATTCCCATTGCTTTTCCAGAATCGGAATCGCCCATAGCATTTGCATCACCGGCGTTCAAATCTGTGGAGCCGCCACCGGACTCAGACTCATCTGTCTTCTGCGCCGACTTACAAGCCGCGAGACCTAGGGAAAGTGAAAGAGCGAAAATAACGATCGAAAGTTTACGAAGCATAAATCCTCCTGATAAGCTCGGATGGTAAATCAGGAATATAAAAATGGAAACCCTGAAAGGCCGCATTAGGCTAATCCTAATTTTTATGCTGCTAGCGGGGGGTGCCTCAGGGAAAGTTGCGCCTGAATTTGAACGACGGTCCATTATTACCCCTCATTTTCGAATTCACTACCCACCTCAGTATAAAAAATTCTCTGAGATTTTGGCTTCGAAGCTGGAAGAAGCTTACGTTTTACTCGCAAAGGATTTCAGTTGGCACCCCGAATCGAAGACCGAAGTTCTCGTTCGAGGTGATATCGACTCACCGAACGGTTTTGCCGAGGTTTTTCCCTATAATCGTCTCGTTTTTCATGCGGTTCCTCCCGAACCCTGGGGCTTTTTTTCAGAATCCGATGATTGGATTCGAACCCTCGTTATCCATGAATTGACTCACATCATCGCGAATGATGAGACGAGTGGGTTATTTCGATTTCTCCGCTCAATTATCGGAACGGCGGCGAAAGTGAACCCTTACCAACCGAATTGGCTCATCGAGGGGCTGGCTGTTTATGAAGAGACTCGACTCACTTCCGGTGGACGAGGGCGCTCCGTCTGGAATGCAATGGTCGTTCGAAAAGCGGCGGAAGAAAATCTCTTTCAAGCGGGGGGTGAAATCACTCTCGATCGATTAAATGATGGTATTCCATTTTGGCCAGCAGGCCATACCCCGTATCTGTTTGGGTATCTTTTAATAGATGAAGTTGCGAGGCTCGGTGGGAGTACAGCTCCTTTTAAAATATCCAGCCTGAACTCTAGCTATCTTCCGTTTGCGATCGAAGGTGTTGCGCTTGATACTCTTGGGTTTGGATATTCGGATATCTGGAAAAATATAGTGGATCGACTTGCGCTGACGACACGGACGGATCTCGCTGAACTAAAAAGTCTACCCCTGAGCCCACTGAAAACATTCACTACCTCTGGTCGACGAACGCGGGGTTACGCTGAAACTAAAGACGGTGCGCTCTTTATTCGGGATTCAAAGCGAGATGGAGTTGGGCTGACTTACTTGCGAGAAGGTAAAACCAAAAATTTAAATCTTTGGCGGTTTGATGGAGGCACTCGAGTGCGAGCAACCCCTGATCGAATGGGTGCGGGTTATTCAAAAATTACCCCTTTTCGAGAGCACTCCTTATTTTCCGAACTTTTTTATTATGACATGGAACTCGACCGGGAGACCCAGCTGACACAAGGTTCGAGAGGGGCTGACCCCGATTTCTCCTCTGATTTTAAATGGGACTCCGAGCGGAATAAGATTTCTCAAGGCAAAATTGTTTTCATAAAAAACCAGCCTGACGGAAACCAAGCTCTCGTTCTTTTTAATGGAGAAACTGAAGAAGTTGTTTATTCGGGGGATGATTTCCAAAGAATTTCGACGCCCGTTTTTGGGAGTGAAAAAAATAGCGAACGCATTCTTTTTTCTGAAAAATCACGAACCCTAGGAGAAAAAATCCGTGTTTTGGATCTTCGAACTCTTGAAGTTCAAGATCTGACCCAACCCTCGCTCGTTAACGAAAGTGCGATCACTCCCGAATGGGATAACGATGGTTCGGTGCTCTTTTCTAAGGGTAAGAATGGGGTTTTTAATATTTACAGAATTCGGGAAGATCGGATTACTCGGGTCACCCACACGACAGGGGGATTCATCCAGCCCACTGTCGTCCGTGGACACGATGCGAGTAAAAAAATTATTTCCATGAATTACGGTAAGTCCGGATTCGACCTTTCAGAGGTCGAGCTTGCATTAGATTTGGGTTCTACTTTAGTTTTGGCGCCCGATAAAACTCAGGTAGGAGTGTCAGTCGCCGACTCGCCGACAGCGATTCTTCCTTCTTCATACTCCGTTTTTCCATCTCTCTTTCCCAAGTACTGGGCACCCGATATTCGTCGAGTTCCAGAAGGATGGACGTTGGGTGTGCAAACTTCGAACTTCGACCCTTGGGAAGCGCATCGCTATCGTTTATTTGCGGGCGGAGATAACCGCGCTGATTTTCCAATTTGGAACTTTAATTATCAGTACGATGGGCTTTTCCCAACACTTGAACTTTCATTTCATCAGGAAAATAAATATTTTGAAACCTATGGTGAGAGTAACCGCATTAGAACGGGCGAAATAAATGTGAGTGTACCCGCGGGCTGGGATTCTAACTTTATTTTAGGAGCGACGACCACGGTCTCCCGGTTTTTCTCCGGTGAAGAATCGACTGGAGGATTTCAGTTCGGATGGAATTACCGTCGATTACAAGCCTTTGATGATTCAATCGACCGTGAGGGTGAAGTCGGAGTGAGTTTTGAGACGATTTTAAATGGAAATTTCAGTGAAAAAGAGAAGTTTACTTCAGTGAACTCTTACCTTGAGTTTCGAATTCCTAGTCCGATTCAGCGCCATTTTATAAAGTTTTCGACCGAATATGGTCGATCGAATAATAGTCGTATTGAAGCCATGTATTTCTTAGGTGGGGGTGAGGAGACTATCGCAAATACACGTCAGTTTCTTCTTCGGGGGTATGAATCGGGGTCTATCTTTGGTCGTGAGATCCTGACTTCGAACTTGGAGTACCAGTTTCCGGTCGTGGATATTTTTAGAGGACTAAGCACGTGGCCTATCTATTTCGAAAGAGCGCGTATGAAATTTGTTCTTGATGTGGGCTCTGCTGAATACATCGGACGTGACCAAGGAAACTTTCAGCGATGGCCTTTAGGTGCGGGAATTCACTTTCTCAACGATTTTAACCTTCTTTACCGAGTGCCTGTTACGATGGCTGTAGGATTTGATCGTGGCTTTTCCGAATCGTACGGTGGGGAAAGTCGAGTTGTTTTCGGTCTCTTTTCAAAGATGAAATAATTTTCGATCTTTTGGCATGAGTTTCGCTTTTAGTTCTCACTCCTAATAACCAATCACAACAAGGAGTGAAGTATGAAAGACATCAATAAAATAATCATCATTGGCAGACTCGGAGCAGATCCGATTCTTCGTGAAACGAAAACGGGATCAGTAGTAGTCCATTTTCCGGTCGCAACTTCGCGTCGAGTAAAGTCGACCGAACCTTCTGAGACAGAAGAGGTCGTGATGAAGGAAGAAACTCAGTGGCACCGTGTAGTGGCCTGGGGAAGACAAGGAGAAAGCTGCGCCCAGTATTTAAAGAAGGGACAGAAAGTCTATGTCGAAGGTTCAATTCTGAGTCGTCAGTATGAAGGAAAGGATGGACTTGAAAAAACATCGTTTGAAGTGATTGCTGAAACGGTGAGTTTTTTAGGCGGTAAGCGAATAGATGAAACTCCGATTTCGCAAAGTGCTTAAGGACACATAAAATAGAAACGGACCCGAGGAGTGTATAGGCTCCTTGGGTCCGTTTTCTTAGGTCGAGGGCTCGCTATTTCGAGACTCGAACGAAATCTCCGACGATCACGGTTCTCGGCGTGACGATGGGAGTTTTATCAGCAGGATATACTTTTTCGAGCCGCGCAATGGCCGCATCTTTTTCAGCATGAATCACTCGCAGTTGTGCGAATGGAAAGAGCAGATCTTTATACAGTTTTTCGGTCGTTAGGTCATAACTCGGAGCCTTGCGAGCAACTTCGAGGATCGTACCAATTCGAATTCCTTGGTTAACACCCAGGTTGATAAAATAGTCTTTTTGGAGAATTTCGTTGGGGTTGCCCAGATCGATTCCTTTAAAGACGCTATAAACGATCGCATTCTCATCTGACAGTGCGCTTGGGGAAATAAACCAACTCATTCCCAGCGTGACGCCGCAAAATAAAAGAAGCGAGCCTCGTTTTTTAAGTCGATCCATAACGGCCTTTCCGACAGGATCTCTTCCCGAGTTCCTGTGTCTCAAGGTACCCATCGGCTTGGGTAGGCAGAAACTTTAAGTATGGATACAGGGACGAATCGGATGAACGCGAACGGGTGTCAAAAAACTAGCGTTCGATCAATTTTAAAACTTTTGCACATGCTTCAGGCGATACGCAAAGACGAAGACCTTCGATAAGGGTCATCGACGAGATTTTCTAGATTTTAATTCCATCTGATACTAAGCATTTTTTCGGCTTGCATGTGAGGTAGCAAGAGCTTGGTGATGGTGTTCGATCTGTTTTTAGTTCGACCACGCGCATACCCGCAACTTTTTGTGTTGGGAGAATCTCGAGGATCGAAGCTCTAAAAAAATTCTTGAAGAATTGCGCCTTATTTCGAATGTAATGAGTTAACTTTTTCGATTAGGATCGAAAGAGAGGAAAAAGTTGAATAAATCCACAGCAGGAAGAAAATACCGAGCCGATATCGATGGGCTGCGCGCTCTCGCTGTATTGGTTGTCGTTTTATTTCATTCTGGCTTACCTGGAATGAGTGGTGGATTCATAGGCGTTGATGTTTTTTTTGTCATTTCGGGATTTTTAATTACCCAGCTGTTGCAAGAAGAGTTAGAAAAAACGTCGCAAATTCGACTCAGAGATTTTTATGCTCGCCGGATGAGGCGGCTACTCCCTGCTTTGGTTTTAGTGTTAATCATAATGATTTTCCTCTGGGTCCTTTTTCTTGCGGGATTATCCGACACAAGAAAATTTTCGAGATCATTCACCTGGGCCCTATTTGGCGGGGCCAACATTTTTTTTAGCAGAAACACGGGCGGATATTTCGACGGTCCGACTGGAGATATGCCTTTACTCCATCTTTGGTCGCTTGCAGTAGAAGAACAGTTCTATCTGTTTTGGCCCCTCTATCTGATCGTTCTATTTTATTTTTCTCGATGGATAAAAAAACAAACTAAAGCGGTTTATTTAGTCGGAATTCTTTCGGTGACCGTTTTGTCTTTTGGATGGTCTGCGTATTTAATGACTCATGGATTAGAAAAGAGTGCATTTTTCATGATGCCAGCTCGTGCATGGGAGTTGGGTGTCGGGTCCATTTTAGCTATTTTCGGCCCTTTACCGAATCGTATTCGATTTTCGTACTTCTTTAGCTCCATTGGGCTCATTTTTGTTCTCTCCTCTGTGTTTATCTTTTCAAGCGCGACACCGTTTCCTGGAGTGTCGGCACTTCTTCCAGTGTTGGGAACAGGATTAATTATTTATGGTGGGGCGAATTTTGAAAGTAACCCCATAAAGAAATTTTTCTCTTCGTCACTGTGTGTTCACATCGGGAAACTTTCTTATGGTTGGTATTTATGGCATTGGCCTGTTTTCGTTTTTTTTCGACTTTGGAATCTTGGAGAAGAACCGAAGCCGCTGATTCGTTTTTTGGGAGTGATTTTTAGCCTAATTCTTTCTGAAATTTCTTTGCGATATTTTGAAAATCTAATTCGTTATGGAAATAAATCACTGAGTCTTTCTTCATTTCGAGTCATTGGGGTTGGATTTTTAACTCTCCTATCTCTAGGTGCGATGGGGGCGTTCATTCCACAAGTAGAGGTCGAAATTCTTCGAAAGCGATTTGGAAATGAACGGGTGAAAGGTGTTCTTCTGACTCGTGAGTTCGGAAACGATTGTTTTGAGTTAGATGCGATTGGCTCGGACAAGTGTGATTTTGATTTTTCGAAAAGAAAAGACGGCCGAAATAATATTGTATCCCTCTGGGGTGATTCCCACGCCTGTTCATATTTTCCGTTACTCACTGATTTAGCAAAAGAAAATGAAATTCAGGCTTCGCTCTATTGTATAGGGAATACCCCGCCCTTAGCGCCGAACTTATTATCGGAGGCCGTTTTTGCTGATGTTAAGAAAAAACTTTCAGAAAAATTGGATCAACCCATTTCTCTATCATTCATTCTCGTGGCCCGATGGTTGAAGTATACCCCCCTAGAGATTTCTACAGGTTTGGAAAAGAGTTTAGCTCAGCTAAAGAGTTTAGGGGTTGAGCGCGTTCTAGTGCTTTTACCTTACATCGAATTTTCATACACGACTTTTCAGTGTGCTGTTAAAGGCGAAGATCGATGCACTCGGTCGTTAGTCGAGTTTGAGAAACAGCGTGCAGACGTGGTGAATGCGCTGAAGAAAGTCGTTGAGAAATACCCTTTCGCCCGAACTCTGGATCCATTGCCGAGTGTATGCCGTGAAGGTCTGTGTCCGACCGTTTTGGATGAAATCCCAGCAACAATTGACACAAATCACCCTTCTTTTCCCGCTGTAAGGCGCCTCGGGAGAGAATTTTCAGATGATCTGCATTGGCTAGCAGGTAAAAAAATGGAAGCAACGCATTAATCGCATGATCGGTTCAGAGTTTTCTTTTACGATTTTAGGCCTTTATGCGAAAAGAAAGGGATGAAGACAGCTGAAATTCGCGAACGGTTTTTAAAGTATTTTGAACGCCAAGGACACCAGGTTGTTGAGAGCTCGTCCCTCGTACCCGGTAATGATCCAAGCCTTCTTTTCACGACTGCCGGAATGGTTCAGTTTAAGGATGTTTTTCTTGCGAAGGAAACAAGAGGCTATAAGCGCGCAACCACGGTTCAGAAGTGTGTTCGCGCCGGTGGAAAACATAACGATCTTGAGAACGTTGGATTCACGGCTCGTCACCATACCTTTTTCGAAATGCTCGGGAATTTTTCTTTCGGCGATTATTTTAAAAAAGAAGCCATTCGCTTTGCGTGGGAGTTCATCACGACTGAATTAAAAATGCCGAAGGATAAACTCTACGTCACCGTATTCGAGACGGACGATGAGGCAGCCGAGATCTGGCATAAACAAGAAGGCGTCGCTAAAGATCGAATTTATCGCCTAGGAGAAAAGGATAATTTTTGGGCGATGGGTGATACGGGACCGTGCGGACCGTGTACTGAAATTTATTTCGACCGCGGACCGAAATACGGTCAGGACGATTTTATTAAATCCCAGGAAGCAAATGAAGATCGGTTCATGGAATTCTGGAACCTCGTTTTCATGCAATATAATCGTGATGCGAAGGGCGTGATGAACCCACTCCCTAAACCATCGGTCGACACGGGTGCAGGCCTTGAGCGGATTGCTTCGATTCTCCAGGAAGTCGACACGAACTACGACACGGACGTTTTTCGCCTGATTATCGCCGAAGTCGAAAAACTTTCGGGAGTTGAATATGTGCGTAGTCACGAACTTGCCGCATCTTTCCGAGTCATCGCCGATCACGCACGAGCTGCTGCTTTCTTAGTCAGTGATGGGGTCCTTCCTTCGAACGAAGGGCGTGGTTATGTTTTAAGGCGAATTCTTCGCCGCGCGATTCGCCACGGGAAAAAGCTTGGGTTTGAAAAACCGTTTATGAGTAAGGCTGCGGGCTTCGTAATCGATCAGATGCGCGAAGCGTATCCGAATCTCCAAACGCAGAGAGCGTTTATTGAGCGCGCGATTCTTGCCGAGGAAGAACAGTTCTTTAAAACGCTTGATAAAGGACTCGCATTCACGATGGATGTGATTAATCGCGTGGCCCCCGCAGGTGCGAAGGGATGGGTTTTCCCTGGCGAAGATGCGTTCAAGCTACACGATACTTTCGGATTTCCACTCGATCTGACCCGCGTGATTGCTGAAGAGCATGGCGGAAAAGTCGATCAAAAGGGCTTTGAGACTGCGATGGCAAAGCAGCGTGCAGAAAGCCGTAAGAGTTGGAAAGGCTCTGGAGCCGAAGTACTCGATGCCGTTTATCTCCAGCTTGCACAGGAATTAAAAGGGAAGAGTAAGTTGCCTGAATTTGTAGGATACGACTCACTTTCTGCAGAAGGAGAAGTCCTCGCTATTCTCACCCAAGATGATCAGAAAATTAATCGAGTGGAGGAATATTCAGCCTCTAGCCTAGTGACCACGACGGATAGTGCTGATAGTGCGATCATCGAAGTCGTTTTCTCGAAGACCCCTTTTTACGGGGAGAGCGGAGGACAGGTCGGAGATAAAGGCCGTGTGCTTGGGCTTTCTGGAAGTGATCTCGAAGCTGAAGTGATCGATGTGCAGAAGCCAGTGCCCGATCTGACAGTGGCGCATCTTCGCTTAAAGCGAGGAACGATTAAAGTTGGGCTTAAAGTGAAGCAGGAAACCGATTCGGAGCTGCGTGCTTTAACGGCGCGTAATCATACGGCGACCCATCTTCTTCATTGGGCCCTACGGAAACATCTCGGAGCACACGTAAAGCAGGCGGGTTCTACTGTTACCCCTGATCTCCTACGTTTTGATTTTTCACATTTTGAGTCATTGAAGGCCGAAGACTTAAAGGCCATTGAAGATCTGATTAATGAAAAAATTTGGAAAAATGACAGTGTGAAAAAAGTAACCATGGCAAAAGATGCGGCGATTGCTGCTGGCGCCATTGCTATGTTCGGAGAAAAGTACGGCGACAGTGTTCGTGTGGTTTCGGTCGGAGACTTTTCGACAGAACTCTGCGGAGGCTGTCACGTGAATAATTCTGCAGACATTCACCTCTTTAAGATTGGGACCGAATCTTCGATTGCTGCTGGGGTTAGACGAGTAATTGCTTACACTTCTAAGGGAGCCTATGAGTTCCTTCGTTCTCGGAATGATCTCTTAACGGGATTGCGCGACTCGTTGAAAGCACAGTCAGTAGAAGAAATTCCAGCGAAAATAGAGCGCATGAGCGATGGAGAGCGTGCACTTCGAAAACAGCTCGAGCAGGTGCTTGCAAAAGCAGCTGAAGGTGAAGCTGAAGCATTACTATCGACCGCTAAAAACATTTCTGGAGTCCGTCTCGTCCGTGGAATGATCGAACTCGATTCACAAGGCGTGAAAAAACTCCGAGATCTGGGTGAAACCTTAAAAAATAAAGTTTCGGATGGAGTCATCGTACTCGGAATGAAGGATGGCGATAAGGCGAGTCTGGTCGTGGCGATCGGTAAAGACGCGGCTAAAAAGTGGAATGCAAATGAGCTTTTAAAAACTCTGGCCCCAATGATCGATGGACGCGGTGGTGGGAAACCTGATCTTGCTCAGGCTGGGGGCACTAAGGCTGGTGGACTTGCGGAAGTTTTAAAAGCTGCTGAAGCCTTGCTTTCGAAATAAAGGGTAACGATGAAAAATATTTTCGGAATTTTAGTGGTCGTCTTGGTTCTCGGAGGGTGTACTCGAAAAGATCCCGATGAAGGACGTCCTGTTTTTCGCACTCGAATTTCTGATGATATAAAGACGCTGGATCCCGCGAACGCGTACGATCAGGTTTCACTCGAAGTGCTCCCGAATATTATGGAAGCGCTTTATCAGTATGACATTACCTCACCGACATACCGGGTAATCCCCCTTCTAGCCGCAGATCTACCCACTTTCTCTAAGGATCGACTCACCTTAAAGATCCCTCTTCTTAAGGGTATTAAATTTCAGGATGATCCCGCATTTCCTGAGGGAAAGGGGCGTGAACTTACCGCGGGTGATTTTGTATTTGCGATGAGGCGACTGGCGCATCCAGGGGTTCAGTCCCAGGGGTCCTGGATTTTTGAGGGTAAAGTAAAAGGCTACGATGCTTTTTTAAAGAAACTCCGGGAGACGCCGAAGGATAAAATTGCCGATGCGTTTGAAAAGACTCCATTAGAAGGAATTTCTGCGCTTGATGACCACACTCTTCAGATTAAGCTCGTAAAACCGTATCCTCAGATCCTTCATATCTTAACGACTACTTTTATCTCCCCCGTTGCTCTGGAAGTTGTAAAAAAATATCAAGATGAACAGGGTCGCATCGATAATAATCCGGTGGGTACGGGTGCATTCCGGCTCAGTAAATATGACCGTGGACACGAGGCCGTTTTAGAGCGGAATCCTACTTTTCGGGGCGAACCGATGCCGAAAGGGACGGGGATCGATTCGGGTAAGGCGATGCCGTTCTTAGATAAAATTATTTTTTACGTTCTTAAAGAAGATCAGCCTGGATGGTTAAAGTTCAAGAGTGGTGAACTCGATTTTTCACGCATTCCTAAAGACAGTTTTAACCAAGCGTTAACCTCTGGACTTGAACTCACCCCACAGATGCAAAAGCGAAAGGTGAAACTCGATAAGATTTCAGGCGCTCTGTTTTATTTTGTGAACTTTAATGTACGCGACAAAACTCTTTCGAATAAATACCTGCGCCAAGCAATCGGATCGGCTGTTAACCGTGAACGGTGGATAGAGCTTTTCACGAATGGCCGCGGTAAGAAAATGGAAACGGTCATTCCTCCCGGAGTTCAGGACCGTGTGGAGAACCCGAAGCTGAAGTATGATTTTGATCTCGCTCGTGCCCGAGAACTCATGAAGAAGGCGGGGTACCCTGAGGGTAAGGGGTTGTCTGTAATTACGTTTGATCTTCGGGGCGCTGATAGTGTGAGTCGTCAGATGGGTGAGTTTTTTACGGACCAGTTCGCTCAGATCGGAGTGAAACTGAATGTCGTGTATAATACTTTTCCTGCATTTCTCGAAAAACAGAATAAAGGACAGCTCCAGTTATCGTACGGCGGATGGATTTTAGATTATCCTGATGTCGAGAACGCTTATCTCCAGCTCTATGCTTCGAAGCAGAATCCGATCATCAACGCTTCTTTTTTTAATGATGCTCGATACAATTCTTTATTTGAGAAAATGAGTCTCATGGATCCGGGGTCCGCCCGCGCGAAACTTGTAAAAGAGATGGATGATATCGTGCAGGAAGAAGTGCCATGGGCGTTTGGGTTTAATCTCGATAGCTATGTGCTCGTGAATCCGTGGGTGAAAAATTTTCGCGCCTCGTTTTTTACTCGTGACGGATATAAATATTACGGCATTGATCTCGATCTAAAGAAGAAGATGAAATAAATAGAAAGAGCCGATCTGCATCCTACAGACCGGCTCTATTCTTGTGAGACACACATGTTGCGACGCCAGGCTAATAACGGCGCAACGAAGGTATGGATTCAGGCTAAGTGATGGTCACTTTACGTAAACGGCTGAGTATTTATTTGGCTCCTTGTTCATCAGACGTTCTACGTGAGGAAGACCAGATAAGTCGATTATGACACGGCGAGTTTAAATTTCAAGTAAAATTTAATTAATATTAACAATTAGAGTTTTGAAATAAACCTAATAATTACTAATACTTACGAGCTATTATATCGAGGACCGTTGGGCCGACATAGAAGGCGTGTGGTGATTTCTCGGCCTGGGTCCATACTTTCCAGAACTCAGAAGCTTCGGCATTTGAGAGGTATCCCCCCTTTTCTAGGACCGGGATGTAGTTTTTATAGAATGAATCAGGCCACTGCCAAATTTTTTCGTGGGGCATCCCTACGCGTGCCTGGGGTTTAAGCCTGATGATTTCAAAACCATTTTTAGCAAGTAGCGCTGGTAGCTTTCCTGCGACATTTGCGTCGCCGCCCTGATCGGCCCAGCTTTTAATAATGCCAGCAACCATCTTTTTAAATACAGGAGATTCGGGATGAAGGGCCATAGTGGAGTAGTCCACATATTCCTGAAGAAGGAATAGCCCACCCGGTTTTAAATGATTCGAAATGTTTTTAATCGCAGCCTCAGGATTTTTTAGAAAAATAAAAATCCAGCGTGCATAAGCCGCGTCGAAGTCTTTATCTTCGAGCGAAAAAGTTTCAAGCGAAGCATTCAGTGTTTCGATCCGAGCGATTTTTTTCTTCTTCTTTTCTGATTCACCCTCGTAACGACTCTCTAAAATCTTTATGTATTTTTCAGCAAGATCGATTCCCACGACTTTACTCTTCTCGCCCAGATACTTCGCGAGCTCATAAGTCGTGAATCCGGGTCCGCACCCACAGTCGATGACCTTCATTTCGCGGGACGTGTTTTCTTTTAGTCCAGCCCGCTTCCAGAGTTTAATCGCTCTCGATTTCCAGAGCGAGTGTTGGAGGCCGAGGCGCTCGTATTCTTCGCGGGTGACTCCGAGGACGTAGTCGGTTGGGGTAGATTTACTCATTTGGTTTATAACTCAGTAATTTATCGGGGTCGGTTCTAATAAAAAATAATGAACGAATTAAATAATATGGAGAGCTTTGAAGTGACTTCTTAAAGGTTTCATAGTCGATCGGTTTTTTACCGACTTTCGACCCAAAAAAACTTGCGAGATATCCCGCGTATATTTCTTTCGATTTCCAATCTGTTCCTGCGTAATTTCCCTCTGGATCCCTAAGGGGCCAGCCAGGTAAACCTCTAAATTCATATTGGGTATTAAATAAAAATGGAACGAAAAATGACATTTCTAAGCTGTTACCCTTTAAGCGTAATTTCTCAGATAGATAGAGGATGATATAAAAATGGTAAAAAGTTGGATTTAAATATGGGTCAAACCCGGCCGGATAAACTTTAATTTGTGGCATTAATCCTAAGGCGTAGACTGAAAAATAGCTTCCAACCTCATCAAGTAAGTCGATCACGTCTGAATGTGTTTTGTAAATTAAATGGTTTTTTAAATACCGAATATGACTTGAACTCGATTCCGTCCCATCAGGATTAGTGGCAGCATCTTGAAATAATACAGCGATTCTTTTAAGCGCTAGATTGCGATCGGATTCAGATAATTTTAGCGTCTCGTCCCATAGGCGAAAAGGTTCAAGATTCGCTTGTGATTTTTCAAGTAAATCCCGAAGCTTTGAAAGATAAAATTTTGTTTTTGGATCACGAACTAGAGAAGTGAGGTCAGTTTTGAATGCAACTTCTTCCCCAAACTTTTCTCCCGTTTCTTTTGGGGTCTCACCTAAGTCCAATATCTTAACAAAATGTTCTACTGTTTTTTCGCATGCAAAGTCTCTTCGAATCGCGAAGCTTTTTCCTGAGTAGTATGAGCACTTGAGTTGGAGAAATGTTCTTAGGCACGTATTTCTTAATAGGTCTTTTCTACAGAACGACTCAAGCTCGAATGCGAAAGCATTCGAGCTTGAGAGTCCTAAAAAAAATAATACGAAGAACGTTTTCATTATTATTGGCAAGCTCGCGCATCTTTTACGGATTCGAGTTGGTTAGCAATGCCATTACATTGAGCCATGAGCGACATGTTAACCATAAGTGTATCGTATACGTCATTGGTGGAATAATAGTTTGCGAAGTCTTGAGTTTCCATTTTCATATTATATGAAAGAGTTTCTGGACCAATTTTTTCATACTTTGCGTTCCAGCTTTTTCCAGTTTTGAGTGCCTTATAGGTACGGTATTCAACACATTTTGTAACTGGGAGTTGGTAACCGATACGAATTTGTCCGTTTAAATCTTGAGTAGGGAGTGGTGAGCAATTACCTACAACCATAATTCGTGCCTTACCAGTAGCTTCGGTACGAGTGACTTCTTCTGCAAATGCAGTCGCAGTGAGGGTGGTCAGTGAGAGTAAAACTAAAGCGATTTTTGATTTCATGGGGACTCCTGTTTTGATTAATGGTTTTCAATGATTCGGAAGGGAGTTTGCAATTGGAGAGCCAACTTTTTAGGGGGTACTGTTTCTAGAATCGATTTGGACGACAATATATCAAATGTAATGACTAAATTTTAAACACTTGTAATGGATTTTCTAATCCGCACTGAATGAGTTCCTCGAGTGATTCTAGGGTTGCACTCGGTAGTAGGGCCTGTTCATAGCACTGATAAAGGATTGGAGAGAGTGTTTTAAGTTCCATGAAAGCTTCTTTAGGTCCTCGGTACCAGCGTCCAGACGATTCGAAAAGATAAGCGAGAAATTCATGAAGGAGCCAAACGCGGCGAAAATTTCCTTCGAGATCCCCACGTTTTGCGCGATCAAGAGTTTTTAAAACCCAAATCTTTTGGGCCTCGAGTTCATGATCGGGAAGTTTTAATGGCCCTTGAGAGTGAAGGTTGCTGACATTTTTAAGAAGATGAGTGCCGAACCCCTCTTTTTCTTTGAGTGCGACACCTCCGTGGAGTTTAAGGAATCGTTCTAGTTTTTCGTCCGAGACGATGTCCGAATAAATAAATCCGTCTAAATAATGACCATTCTCTATTCGTGCGATTCGAAGTTCCGTCGGATCACTCCGAAATCCTGCGAGATCATAATCACTGGTCGAGGTGAAATCTCCACGCGCTCTTGATCCATAAAGAATGATCGTATGGCAATGATGTTTTTCGATCATTTCCGTTAAAGCAATCCGGAGAACCGGGTCATTAGTTTCAAGTTTCATCTTCGTCATTCTCCCATAAAAAGAAAAACCCCGATGATCAAAATGATCACCGGGGTTTTATATCTATCAACCGAGCGAAAATTACTTCTTCGAGCTCGTCGCCTGGGCAGCTTTAGAAGCAGCGGCCATTGCCTTTGCTTTATTGGCAGCTGCATCAGCAGTCGTTGCTGGGCCAGCAGCCGTAGCTCCAGATCCGATCATTTTCGTTGCAGAAGCAGGAGCCGCAATCGCGCTAGGAGCGGGAGTGCTCGTGCCGACCGTGTTCGGAGCCTTCGGGCCGATTCCGGCTTGCTTCAGAACTAAGCCACGAATTTCAGCAACCATTTCTGGGCGTTCTTTCAAGAAGCCACGAGCTGCATCGCGACCCTGTCCGAGGCGTTCGTCTTTATATGAATACCAGGTCCCCGATTTTTCGATGATATTCATGTTCGCTGCGAGATCGAGAAGATCGCCTTCGCGGGAAATACCTTCGCCGTAAAGGATGTCGAATTCGACTTCTTTAAAGGGAGGTGCGAGCTTATTTTTCACAACCTTCACGCGCGTGCGGTTACCGATAACGTTATCGCCATCTTTAATCGCAGCGATACGGCGGATATCGAGACGCATCGAAGAGTAGAACTTCAGAGCGTTACCGCCGGTTGTTGTTT
>JBGSHQ010000240.1:0-2914 GCA_041752095.1 Bdellovibrionia bacterium | reverse complement strand
AACGGTTCAGAAACGGGAGACCAGGAGCAGCTCGCGTGGGCTTTTGGTGCGCTTGGGGTTCAAGATCAAGCGAAGTATCTCGCATCGCTTTACCTCGATGATCTCGCCGATCTCGTTCGTGAGGGAATCGACTCGAAGTTTTTACTCTCTCGTTACGGCGAAAAATTAGCTGCAAGCCAGGCGACGTTTGATGTGCTTTATGCGGCGGTGGAGTCGGCGGAATTGACTTTGGTCGATCAGATGCTCGGTGAGGTGACTGGAGAGCTTTATATAAAGTATAAGCCCGAGTTCATCGTTTTTACGGCTCCCTTTCCTGGAAATATTTACGGCGCGTTTCGAATGGCTAAGGAGTTTCGGCGACTTGCTCGCGTGGATGGAAATCGAATCCAATGTGTACTTGGCGGGGGCTACCCGAATACGGAACTGCGTGAATTAGAGGAGCCTCGGGTTTTCGATACTTTCGAAGCGATTACGCTAGATGATGGAGAGAGACCGCTCCTTTGCTTGCTTGAATATTTTTCTGGAAAGCGGAAGAAGGAAAATTTACTTCGCACGTTTCTAAGAGATGAAGACGGGAAGAATGGAAAAGTTGTTTTCTACTCGGACACTAAAGAGCACGATATTCCGCAGAAGGATGTGGGTTGCCCGACTTACGAAGGCCTCCCGATGTCGGATTATTTATCGATCTTAGAGCTTCCAAACCCGATGCACCGGATCTGGAGTGATGGTCGGTGGAATAAACTCACACTCGCGCATGGATGTTACTGGAAGAAGTGTAGTTTCTGCGATGTGACACTCGATTATATCGGGCGCTATGATGCGAATCCGGCTGATATTATTATCGACCGAATGGTTGCTCTAAAAGCTGAGACTGGACAGAGTGGATTTCACTTCGTGGATGAAGCTGCACCTCCTGCACTTTTAAAGCAGCTCGCACTTCGGTTAATCGAGCGTGAAGTTTTAGTCACCTGGTGGGGAAATGTGCGCTTCGAGAAAGCGTTTACTCCTGAGTTAGCGGAGCTTCTCGCGCGTTCGGGATGTGTAGCGGTGAGTGGGGGACTAGAGGTTGCGAGTGATCGCCTTCTTAAGAAAATGAATAAAGGCGTAACCGTCGAGCAGGTGGCGCGGGTGACTAAGGCGCTTACGGATGCAGGAATTTTAGTTCACGCTTACCTCATGTATGGATTTCCGACCCAGACGGAAGAAGAGACTCTGGAATCACTCGAGCGCGTTCGCCAACTTTTCGAAGCAGGATGCCTTCAGTCGGCGTACTGGCATCGGTTTTCGGTGACGGCGCATTCTCCGGTGGGGCAGAATCCTTCGTTTTTCGGGATTAAGCTCGCTGAACCTGTTCTTCCTCCGGGCGCGAAACGGTTTGCACGAAATGATTTAGCATTTATCGACCCGACTCCTGCCGACCACGCGTGGTTAGGGGATGGGCTTCGTAAGGCACTTTATAATTACATGCACGGCGTGGGTTTCGACATGGATGTGCGGGAATGGTTTCAGACTTCTGGCGGCAACGGCGGCGCTCGGAAGCGAAAGATGACGAAGCCTGCGGTGGCACCGGATTTAGTTGAGCGGGCGCTACTGAAGGAGTGAATTTTGTCAGCTTTTTACAGACATTTTCGGGTGTGAATAAAGTTCAGGTTGAGAATAAAGCCTGAGTGATTCAATCAAAACACCTGTATCGCTACAGGTGGAACAGAGTAGGAAGAAATCTAGGGGTTCAGGATATAAGTTTAGCTTTGATGGCTTCTGCAAACTGTAAGGCTGCATGTGGTTTTGCAGTAATTATATTTCCATCGACCACCACATCTTCATCGCTATAAATAGACTCGTTAAATACCTTTTCAGCAAACTCCAGAAGTTCTTTATATTCTGGAAGCGGAGCATACTTAGGACTTGCTGTATGAGTACATTTCCTATTTTTCAACACCCCAGCACTAGCAAGTACCAAGGCCCCATTGCAGATTCCTGCAACTATTCCACCGGCTTTATGTGTTTTTTGGATCAGTATATGAAGCTCATGATGATCAACCACTTCTTCGAATGATCCACCGGGAACCACTAGAAAATCTGCCGATAGGTCCGAACTGACAGAATCTAGGTCGATTACTAGCAATGTGGAGTTTTCATTCAATGCTTTAATAGTCGGTAATACTTCGTCCATGATGCAGCCTGGATATCTAATGACATAACCATTCATGCAAAATACCTCACCTGTAACTCGACTAAAACTGATAGCCCGCTTGAGTGAGCCACTTCCGCATGAGTGTTCTGAAAGAGTTTTGGGCTTTCACGAGTGCCGGCGTATCAGGTCCACCGAGATCGCTACAGTGGGAGCCGCCTGGAATAATCGAGGCCTTAACCGTAGGCGGGACATTCCCTCTCAGCGGAGTGATGGATAAGATTTGCCACGGATCTTCACTGCCGTTCGTAAAATAGGCGTTTGTGAGTTTTCCCTCTAGGATGGGTTTATAGTAATTTTTATTAATATAATTTGGGCTAACGGTTCCCGTAATTCCAAACATACGTGTGCAAATCCCGTTATGAAACTCGAGATCGATTCGTGAAGAGCGGGTGGTGAGTCTGGAGTTTGAGTTTGCGACCTGCCAGAGGCCTAATTCAGTGCAAGACTGGTACAGCCACGCACGCATTCCATTATGGCGATAGTCTTCAGGGTTCGTCGAAAGATTTCCCTGAGCGGTATCTTCGAGTGGAGTGATGCCGTAGTCAGCTAGAATTTTTTTACCTAATTTTGCGAATGTCACTTTAGGATTTTTTGCCTTTTCAAGAGATGAGCAGAAATTTTCGCGCTCACCATACTGCACAGCGATTGCGACGATATCGGCAACGACGTAGAGAAAGTCGTTATCGTTTACGACTTCAGAAGCATTAAAGAGTTTTTTAA
>JBGSHQ010000239.1:0-7031 GCA_041752095.1 Bdellovibrionia bacterium | reverse complement strand
TGAGCGCGCGGGCGAGCCGCAGATGCGGGAGGCCTATGAACGGTTCGGGCTGAATGCTCGGTGGACTTTTACGGATGAAGTGCTCAGGGCTAATATTCCGTTTGATGCCGCATTACGAGTCGGCTTTGCTTCGAGCAATTTTTCATACACCCAAAGTGTGAGTAGCATCACCGATACAATTTCCTTTAAATCAAATTCAGTTCGGCTCGAGCTAGCGATGAGTCGAAAATTTTTAATTTTCGAGCCGTATATCGGTCTTGGTCTTATTAAATCAACAAACACATTATCCAATACTGCGGGTGTTTCGAATCAGCTCTTTAGTTTTACGGCTGCGGATTCTTACACGGATTCAAATTCGAGTTTCCTTTTTAATTTGGGAACTGAGATCCGACTCCTTTTCATCACGCTTACACCCGAAGTCGACTTTGCTTTAGGCGAATCGACTTTCGGAATTAAAGCAGGGCTAAAGTTTTAAGTGCCAAAAGCTAAAAAATTTCCAGATCATCTACCTGAGGGGTGGCGGAAGCGTCTTTCGAACGAAATCCGTAAAGATTATTTCCAAGCATTAACCGAGTTTTTAAAAAATGAAGCACGTGCTCAAGCGGTCGTTTACCCGAGTATCGAAAATCGACTTCGAGCGATTCAGTCTTTAGATCTCCCGGATGTGAAAGTGGTCATTCTCGGTCAAGATCCTTATCATGGAGAAAATCAAGCAATCGGTCTTTCGTTTGCTGTCCCGAATTCTCTTTTTCCTAAGCCTCCGAGTCTCCAAAACATCTTTAAAGAAATTCGTTCTGATCTGGGTGTGGCTCTACCCGAAGGACTTTCGGATCTGTCGGGATGGGTCGCCCAAGGTGTTTTACTTTTAAACTCTGTTCTGACTGTTCGTAAGGATGAAGCTTTTTCACACCGCGAACAGGGCTGGGAAAACTTTACGGATGAAATCATTCGAGCTCTGAATGAGAGGGAAACCCCGGTTGTGTTTTTACTCTGGGGGGCGGCAGCTCAGAAGAAAAAAGAACTCATTCGAGGCACGCATCATTTTATTTTAGAATCAGCCCACCCATCACCTCTCAGCGCGTACCGAGGCTTCCTCGGGAATCGTCATTTTTCTAAAACGAATGCGATTCTTAGGCGCCTCTGTCGCGGTGAGATTAAGTGGGAACGAGTTTCGGTCTAGCCGCTCATTCAGTCAGCACAACCTGAATGAATGTGTTCGTTTAATAACCTTTCGACCGTATCATGATCGGCTTCTGTTCCGATCGTGCATCCGTCTAAGAGATGTATCGCAACCGAAGCACATTCAGATTTTGACTTTAGATTCCCTCCCGACCAACCGGAATAAACGGGATCGACGACGATCGCATCGAGAAGTTTTACTTCGATACTTCCCGCTCCGCAGAGGAGCGAACCGATGATCGTTCCAGGTACCGAACCCGTGATCACGCGGGGCAATTCGCACGTCTCCCGTGCATCATGAATTGCCCCGCGGAACACAGTCGAGTAACCCTGGAAATACCCACGCGATAAATCCAGGTCTTCCCCCGTATTTCGTTTTGGAGGTTTAACAGCGCGGATGACCGCAAGTACCGCCTTTTGAAAGCTGTCATGAGCATCACATCCGTGCACTCCAATGGTAGAGCGCCGAATCTGATCAACCATTCGATTCGCGTTCTGAGTGCCGAGTTCTAAGCCTTGTAGGTAACGATCCGAAGAAGGTAACCGGTTTTCTTTTTGGGGTTGCTCAGGAGGGCGTTTCGCCATCGCTTTTGCATTCCCGCATCCAAGGTTCATTCCAGCAGAGACGAGTAAAAGAATTCGGATGAGATTTTTCATGTCAGCTCCTTTCTTTTAGGCTGTTTTTAATTACATCAGATACTGGTCGAGGAAGTGGTCACGGATCGGTACGTCCGCAGGGACGTAGCAGTCGAGACGTACGTTATTCTCGAAGATGTCCGAGAAATATCCGTCAGTATAAGATTGGCAACCTGGGTATTCATAGGCAGCGGTGAATACGTATTCAGATTTACATCCCATAACGAGTGCGCTTCCACAGAATGGAAGAGGGGGCTGGGAAATGAAGCCTGGATCAAGCAGTCCACCTACCGCAAGCGAAGCCGCGCAGTACGCTTGAGCCGACATTTTGCCGATGCCAGTACCTGCATTAAAGCAGGCGACACCACAGCGATCATAGGTGGCGTCGATGGTGGAGTACATTGCGTCCATATAACCTAAGTAGAAGCATGCCGAGAACTCTCCACCTTGGGCGGGTTTCTGTAGTGGCATCTCGGTAATAATTTGGGCAAGTCGATCAACTTGATTACAGGTCTGGCCGAGGCGAGCCCAGATCATCTGGGTCATGCGTCTCGCGTTTCGATCACCGATTTGTCGGCCCATATTTCCAGCACTTCCCGGCGCGAAGCAGTTTGAACGTCTCATGTAGGGCGCAGCTTCGGCCGAGCTACTACAATAGGCGCTGATGAGTAAGGTGAGCGAGAAGAGTGACAGGACTAAGGACGTTTTGCTTTTCATTTCGAGTTCCCCCTGTGAACGAGAGAATGCGAAGAAGATGCCAGGCCGACAACGCAAGGCGTTGTCTAAGATTTAAAACAGAATTAATCGGGTTATAAAGTAGGTCATAGTACAAGCGATAATAGTGATATTTCTGCATTCTGCTGAATTACGCTGTTCCGTAACTCAAGGCTTATCAGAGTAAAATGGTTCCCCATTTTCAACGGTGCAAAAAGGAATACTCGTAATTAATCAGAGTCGTTATGCTCCTGAAGCAATGCCTTCGCCGAGTCGAATCAGGCATTCGGTGCCCTCACCCGATCTCGCTACTAAGTCTGGATCAAACGAAAAACGTCCTGGTTCACCGATACAAATCACGGTCGATCCACCGAAAAGGAAGTAGCCTTTCTCATCACCGCGCAGGACTCGCTTACCAGAGGTGTAAGATTGAACGATCTTACCCACGCAGATTGCGCCCACTTCAACATAGGCAAGAGCACCAAAATTTTCAGTCTCAATCACCGTTACGACTCGCTCATTTCGGAAGAGGAGGTCCCCTCGAACAGCAAGAGCGACGGGGTTAACGGAGTGAAGGGGGCCAGCGAGGCGAGTTTCACTCACGACGAGACCCGAGTCCGGAAAATGAAACCGGTGATAGTCGACCGGACAGAGCCGAGCGATAAAGCCAGGGCCACCGTAAAATCGTTTCATTTCAGGAGTGTTTCCTAGAAGTGCGGGGCCATTTAAAATGGCACCTTTTATCGGTAGGGGTGTCGTTTCGGTAACAGAAGGAAAAACGAGGTAGCGGCCTTCGGCAGGTGCCGAAAAACGTTTTGGATCTTTTTCGAAAGACCTTTTACCCGGTAAAAATCCACGGATAAAAAAATCGTTAAAAGAGTTAAAAGGTCCTTTCTCAAACTCATTCATCGGAATTTTAAAGTCGTGAATGAATCCCGCAATTTTTTTCTGACTTCGGGGGGAGGACTGGGTGGCTCCGTAGAGTTTAGAAAATAGACTTCCCGAGAGAAAGGTATTTTCAATAATACGCCCGAATTTATTCTCATAAAGAAAACGCATTCCGGCTTCGCCGTAAATTTTTTCTTCCGTGAAAGCGTGGTGCTTTCGGTCATAGATTCGGAGCGTTTTCATGCAATCAGTTTCGCTGCTTCCGCCTTCGAGTTCAATCCCTAATGTACGGGTCCGATTGCCCGATCGGCCTGGAGTCTGAGAATGAGTGATTCCCTGAGGATTTCTTTTGATGGGATTCGTTCGTCCCGCAGTGCAGCGAGTGTCAGCGCAATCCGGAGCGTTTTATGTCGGTCGCGGAAACTACGAAAGGAAAGTGCGTCGAGATGATTAAGAAGAGAAGCCTCCTCTTTTAGAATTCCTTCGAGCTCCTCGGCTGTCATCTTTCCAGGCAGTTTACCCCAGTCTCTTAAAAGTCGGGTACGTGCCTGGGTGACTTCACTTTGAAGTTTAGGAAAAGAGACTCGCTCCGATTCAGGTCCAGGACGGTGGAGAAGGGTCGAAACTAAGTCGAGTCGATCGAGAATGGGGCCACTAAGACGAGATAGATATTTCAGTCGATCGTTCGGAATACATCGGCAGGGTGAAACCTGGGAATCCGTGGGAGCGTCGGGTACTCCTCCGCACGGACAGAGGTTACCATTCCCTGCGAAAATAAAATCGCAAGGAAGTTCATAGGATCCGTCGACACGAGTGAGTGAAATCACTTTTCGCTCTAAAGGTTCACGGAGAATCTCTCGAGAGTCGCGGTGCCACTCAGGAAATTCATCGGCAATGAGTACTCCTCCGTGCGCGAGTGAAAATTCTCCAGGGCGCAGGAACCCGTTAGAGAATGATCCTACGAGCGAAGCGGGTTTCGTTTGGGTGCTCACCCGGCGGAAAGAACTGAGCTGTGATTTTCCAGAAATCTCAGCCAGGAATGCACGAGTTCGGAGAGTTCCTCGGTCGAGCGTTGGCTGAAGTGCTAAAAACCATTCTATTGCCTGGGATTTTCCGATCCCTTTTGGGCCGAGGAGGAGAAAGTGATGCGAGCCGCTTGCTGCGATCTGGAGGATACGACCCAGTTCTTGGGTAATGGGCATGAGCGACGGTGATTGAGCACGTGACGAATTTAGGTGTGGCTCATTCTGAATCTCGGTCTGATTTTTGGTCACGGAGGAGTTCACTACCGATCCGAGCGGGATCTCTCCTTTCATTAAGAGCAGGACTTCCGAAAGATGATTGATTGCAAATAGAGGTGGAACACTTTCTTCTTTAAAGAGGTTTTGGGCCGTGGATTGGAATATTTTCTCGTCCCCTTTTGCGATTAAAATGAGATCCGCTTTTCCTTTTATTGCTGCATGAATGGCTCGTGCGGGTGATCCAACATTTTTTACCTGTCCATTCAGCCCCAGTTCTGCCCAGGCAAAAATACGGACGCCACCCGGAATCGTCGGACTTTTCTTAATTCTGAGGCCCTCAAGAATAACGGCAATCGCCATCGCAAGATCAAGCCCGGTGCCTTGTTTCCGAACGCTCGCGGGTGAGAGGTTTAAAACGATTTTTCTTTGCGGAAATTCGAACCCAGTCGACTCGATTGCAGCCCGAATTCGGTCTTTCGCTTCGGAAACTTCAGGGCCGGGAAGACCGATGACCTGGAAGTTTGGGATATGGTAGCTTGAAGCGATTTCGACTTCCTGGATTCTGGGTTCAATATCGCCATTTAAGAGAGTGAAGATAACGGGTTCTTGGTTTTCGATTTTCATCCCGCATAGCGATGCGAGAATCGGGCCGTTAACTTCGGCGTTTTAGTTTTTCGAGCATTTCGTTCCTGGCTTTATTAATGGCTTCAGCAATTTTCGAGGATTCTTGCCATTCTCGGGAGCCGGGGGGGCCGATGCGGTCAGGGTGATACTGCTTCATTTTTTCTTTATAGGCAGTCTTAATTTCGGACTCGGAGGCCAGAGCCGAGACTCCAAGAACTTCGTGTGGGGCGCCGTCGACAACGATGCCTGAAAGTCTGAGTGGGGCTTTAGGTTTCGCGGTTTCATTGCCTTGGGTGACGGTGCCCTTTTTAAAATTTATAGTGCGGTCCGCTTCTCGGAGTTTGAATGCGCTTTTCGACTGTTCGCGCGTGCGGTTCCAAAATAAAAATCCGATAAAGAATGCGCTGATGCCGACCTGGATCAGTCCGAAGCGTTCTTGGATGAATGTGGCGAAAGATTCCATGCGGTTTTCATATTATGGCCGAAGTTTCAGAGAATGAAAACGGGGTAGACTCAGATTTGCTCGGGTGGACTGATAATTGCTTGAGCTCCAGTATGGATTTTGGGTCATGGATACAGCTCAGTGAAGTTCGATTATCACCGGCATCGGCCTGTCGCGCGTGGAGTGCCGCGCACGGCTGCTATAATGCTGTCGAGTGGAATGCAGCGGTGGAGGCGATGCCCTTTTATCGGAAGGCTCTGGAGCTTGCGCGCCTCAGTATTTCGGAAACGCTTTCGGTCGATGGTGTGGATCCGATGGGGATACTACGAAAGCTACTCATTCACGAAACGACGGCGTCACTTTCTCGGAGTTGGTTAAGGGAGGTGGGGTTTGTGCATCTCGAGGCGGCGTCGGGGATCCATCTCTACTGTATTTGGAGGAGTCTCGAAGGTTTTCTTCGAATTTTTTCAGAACGAGTGGCTCGAAATCTCTCCTTCGTGCGGAGTCTGGTTTTCATACGCGTGCTTCGGACTCTCTTGCCACTCGCGGTTTGGTTTTTAGTCTGGGGACTCTCCGGATTCCGCCCGGGATTACTTCGACCCCTCGTTTTAGTTTTATTCCGGTGGGGAGCAGATCGTTTCGGAATTCGGTGGAGAAAGGGCGTGGCGCTTTCTTTCGCATTATTAGTCGATGCGGGTTTCGGATTTATAAAATCGTACGGCGAAAATTTTAGTTTCATCGACTGGGCTCCTGGCGAACTCCATTATGCGGCGTCGTGGTGGGGTGGAATTTATGGCTACGAGTGGGCGCGAGCTAAGGGGCTCGGAAGTTTTCGCGCACACGCGGCACTCAGTTTTTTTTCATGGTTAGCAGTCGTGCCGCTCGATTTATGGGATGGCCGATTTGCGATTTTTACTCCCGTCTTAAGTTTACTCACAGTGGAGGTTTTAGTGCGGGGTGGGTTTGTGGCTTTCGTTGGGGTTGGACTCGCGGTGGCGTTTACTCCATCGCCCGATGTCCATGCGTGGTTTACCGAAGGGCTCGGGTGGATGAGTTTTATTTGGAGTACGGGAGTCGGGTGGGTTGCTGGGATCTTAAGTGGGATGGGCGCCATTCGGGGGTTTTAAAACCAGGTGAAAATCCACCGCCAGCGCTGGCGGTGAATTCTTCGATTTGAGTTTTGGTCTTAACGCGTAGATAATCTCCAAATATGATTAAGAATAAAAATACGAATCTTTCTGTGGTTCTCCTATTGGCTTCATTCACAAGCTGCTCCGGGATGAAGGTCATTCACCCCGATGATCCCG
>JBGSHQ010000238.1:0-3067 GCA_041752095.1 Bdellovibrionia bacterium | reverse complement strand
GAAGATCTGGCGCATTATGGAAGAGCAGTGGATGGCGGCTGAAGCGAAGGGTGAGCGATGCTTCCCTCACGAGTTTTTCTACCGCGCACTTCTCGCCGGTAAATTTAAGGAACACTACCAAATCGATCCGAAGGATTCGTGGTTACTCGCGGCTGCGGAGAAAAACCTTCCGATGGTTGTTCCAGGCTGGGAGGATTCGACGCTTGGAAATATGTATGCCTCTTATTGCCTGAAAGGGATGGTGGAAAATGTTCACACCGTTCGTTCTGGGATCGAGTACATGACGACGCTTGCTGAGTGGTATTTAGCAATTTCTAAGTCCCACTCGATCGGGTTCTTCCAAATCGGTGGCGGTATCGCTGGTGACTTCCCGATTTGCGTTGTTCCTATGATTCGTCAGGATTTAGAAAAAGAAGATGTCAGGCTTTGGGGCTATTTCTGCCAAATCTCGGATTCGACCACTTCGTATGGATCTTACTCGGGTGCAGTGCCAAACGAGAAAATTACCTGGGGTAAGCTTTCGGTCACGACGCCTTCATATATCGTGGAGAGTGATGCTACGATCGTGGCGCCGCTGATGTTTGCTTATATTTTAAATCAGTAGGAACGGGTTTTTTCCAAAGCTAAGAATCGTTCTAACGCGATTTCAAACGATGGATGAAAGGCTCGTACATGCGAGTATTTCTTCTTAATCGATATGAGTTCTGCGTTTCCTCCGTTCTTGAGGATTTCACGATACGCAAGCGCTGAGTTTTCGTAAGGAACTTCTTCATCATGCATTCCATGGATGAGGATGACTTTTGCATTTGGGGCCCAGTCATAAAGGTCATTTTTCGCAACGTCATTTTGAAATTTGTCGTGAGATCCCGATTTCATCGATATTAAAAAGTCATCGTTAAAAAGTTCGGTTGCGTTTTTAGGTAACTTTTTGCTTGCGTAAAAGAGGCCGTGTTTTCCGTTAAATATTTCGGATATCCTACTTTTATAGGGCTCTCGAAAGCCTTGATTAATGGGCACTAAACTATCGGGGTAGATTTTTTGGTGGGCATGGTAAAGATAAGCCGCGAATGAACAGGAAAATCTTCCTGGTTTATTTATAATGTGACCCAGCATCGTTTTCGATAAGTCGAGTGGTGCGCCCATCACAGCAGATGCGGCGAGGTGAAGCAGCGGTACAGGTGAGGTTTCAAGTTCCTTGTGGAGTGCCATGGTCCAGTGGCCACCTTGGGAGTAACCCGCGATGTAGAGTTCTCCTGAGAGTGGGGTTTTGATCTGTGAAAAAAAGGTGAGGGAAGCCCTGAGATTATCTCGAGCGCTTGATCCTTCTGTAAGTGCGTGGAGAAAAGGATGGTAGCTAGCCGAACTTTTACCCAGTCCAATTCCATCGGGAAGTACGACGGTAAAACCTCTCGCAGCAAACATTAGCGCACCGACCATGGGCTCTGCTGAATCGGGAGATGTCGATGGTGCATCGGACCTGCGAAGAATGGTGGCATGTTGGAGGCTGAGGAGTGGCATCGGTTTATGAAACTCAGGGACCATAATGAGTGAGCTTGCAGTGATGAGTGAACCGGTCGGATCGGGAGTATAATACTCGATTTGATAGAGTCGAATATTCTTCGGGAGTTTTGTTGAATCTTCGACCTCACTCGCACCCCATTGTTCCTGGAGTTCTATTATGTCTTCCCAGGTAAGAGTCGAAATTTTTCGATTGCTAATGAGTTCTCCCGCCAGAGGAGTGAAGTCGGGATATGCACTTTTAAGACAAATGAATACAGCGAGTGCGACAACACTCAATTTAAAACGCAGTAGTGCAAACAGCATGATCAAGTATCCATTCTGAGTGGGGGAAGATTTTTAAAGTGGGGCAGTTTTCCCCACGGAAGATTCTTATTTATACTTAAGCAAGATTGCGGCCAGAATGGGGTGGTTCTTATTTTCGCTCATTTAGAAATTATTATTAATTTTTATTTAGGCCTTTAATTTTTATGGGAGATGGACTTGCGACCATTTTACGAAGTGTCTCGAAGACTATTTTGAAGCGTTTGTCTGATTTCTGTTCGAGGAGTTCGATTTTTAGACTCAGTTCGCGGTTCGTGTCGATTACTGAGCGTAATTTTACAAATGTTCTCATGATCTCTAGGTTTACTTGGATGGCCCTTGGGCTGTTTAAAACACCAGAGAGCATTGCTACGCCTTGTTCAGTAAAAGCAAATGGTAGAAACTTTCTATGTTCTCCACGTCCGGAATTCTTTAAGGTCGCAAATTGCGACCTTAAAGAATTCCATTCATTATCAAGGAGTTGGAACATGAAGTCGGAAGGGAAACGCTCCTGGTTTCGTCTTACCTGCTCGTTTAATCTTTTTACGGGAACTTCATAAAGTTCTGCCAGATCGCTATCAAGCATCACTTTCATTCCGCGGATAAAATAAATTCTGTGAGCAATTTCGGATTCGAGAGTTTGGTTGTCTAAATTCATAACCAAGATCAAAGCAAACTCTAGGCCTTGAGCCCGGAACATATAAAAGTAAAGAGGGCGACTTCGTTACCGAAGCCACCCTCTTACGTGGATCCCAATTTACCACTCTTGCCGTTGGTCCCCTTAGCAGCGAAGAGTTCTCAATTGGAAACTGTGATTAGCCGCGACCGCCTGGTCGTGATGGAGCCGGACGGCTCGGTCTTTCCGAAGGACTTGGTCTTTCACTTGGAGAAGGACGGCTCGGTCTCTCCGATGGCTGTGGGTAAGACGGTCTTTCTGAAGGAGCTGGACGGCTCGGTCTCTCAGAAGGCTGTGGATAAGACGGCCTCTCACTTGGAGCTGGTCGCTCGGGTCTACTTGGAGGCTGCGGTCTTTCCGAAGGCCGTGGGTAAGACGGAGGAGCAGGTCTTTCTGAAGGAGCTGGTCGCTCGGGTCTACTTGGAGGCTGCGGTCTTTCCGAAGGCCGTGGGTAAGTCGGAGGAGCAGGTCGTTCACCAGGGTAAGGCCGAGTTGGTCCGTTTGGAGGAACTGGACGAGAAGGAGGCGCTGGTCTTTCGCTTGGCACTGGACGTGTCGGTCCGTTTGGTC
>JBGSHQ010000237.1:0-3719 GCA_041752095.1 Bdellovibrionia bacterium | reverse complement strand
CGACCGAACAGTCCATTCCGACTCTCGCGATTCATCCTTCGATTGGTGGGCGATTTTCTA
This sequence comes from Bdellovibrionia bacterium, assembly GCA_041752095.1. GTDB lineage: Bacteria > Bdellovibrionota > UBA1018 > UBA1018 > UBA1018 > JACMQW01. Next base: position 3,659 of record JBGSHQ010000237.1, on the reverse strand, counting down.
TTTTCTCGCCCGTTGGAACTTTCCCAGGATTTCTTGCAGGCCTGGATATGCGAGAGTTTCTAAAGGGCGCCATCCAGGTGCGCGACTCCATCGAAAAATCGACTGTCGACCCTAAGTCGTGCGAAAAAAATCCACTCTTTCAAATCGGCGCAGATCTCATCGGACACTACGAGCGTCGTCCGATACACGTCGTGATGCCGTATGTGACGGGCCTAAAACAGTTCGGCGCTTGGTTCGTCCAGCTCTGGGCAGAATCGCTCGGTAAGGACTTAAAAGGTTTCACTCCTCTTTCGGCTCTCGGTGCCGTCGACCAACACTCCATTCTCCAGCTCCTGCGCGATGGCCCAGACGATAAGGTCACTTTCTTTCTCACCACTGACTCAGTCGAAGACGAAGTAAAGATTCCTTTCTTGAATCGCCTAAAGGGAAAATTTACTGGGCCTACCTCCCAGGCTTTCCAGATTTTAGAGGGTCACACTCTCCACTCACTCCTTCGTGTTGAATACCAGGCGATCGCGCTTGTGATGACGAAACGAAACCGACCGCATTTCTCACTTCATCTTGAAAAAATGGATGAAAGAAATATCGGAGCACTTTACTTCTCTGCCTGCGTTCTCACTGCTTTCACAGGAACCCTTTGGGGTGTGAACCCCTTCGACCAGCCGGGAGTCGAAGAAGCAAAAATTTATATTAAAGAATCACTGACTCGTCTGGCTCAGGAGCGTAAAAATGTTGACGATTCGGACTCGAACTCGGCTGTAGCGCGACTTCGGACCTATGCTAACCGAGATCCGAACTCGGACGGAGATTCGCAGTAAATTCCGGGCGGATCTAGATATTGACCCGCGGCGCGCTAGACCACTAAACTTTTAAGACACATGGTCATCTACGGCGACGATAATAACGACGAAAAAGATAGCGAGAACGGGACGGATTCCACGAAAGTCCTTTCCTCCGATCAGGCGACTCTAAAAAAAGAACTCGCTACTGCTCGCGACGTCGAGGCGTGCCTCATTATCATTCGAGGAACTCCGCAAGGCCACCGCTTCTTCCTCACCCAACCTGAGATGACCCTCGGTCGTGATGCTTCTGCCGACATCACCATTAACGATCAGAGTATTTCACGTAAACACGCAAAAATTACCAAAGACCCAGGCGGAAAAATTTACGTCACCGATCTGGGCTCTGCGAACGGCTCCCTCATTAACGATAAAAAACTCGCGCCAAACGAGCCTCGTCCTCTTGCAAAAGAAGACATGATTAAACTCGGAAGCACGGTCATGAAGTTCCTTCCACAGGGAGAACTTGAGACGCTTTACTTAGGAAATCTCGGTGATGCCGCTCACACCGATGCCCTCACGAAAATTTATAATAAACGCTACCTCATGGAAGTTCTCGAAGTAGAGTTTAAACGCGCAAAAGCACTGCACACCGACTTCTCGATTCTCTTCTTCGATCTCGATCACTTTAAAAAAGTAAACGACACTCACGGACACGATGCGGGTGACTACGTACTTAAAGAGTTCGCAAATCTCGTCCGAACGAATCACATTCGTCCGAAGGATGTGTTCGCGCGCTACGGTGGTGAAGAATTTATTCTCCTTCTCGCGAATACCGGGGTTAAAGATGCGACCGACATTGCAGAACGCGTTCGGTCCGCGATTGAAACCCACGCGTTTATCTACGAGGGTAAACGCTTAGCTGTCACAAGCTCCATGGGCGTTGCCGAACTAAAAACCGGGATTGAGTCGGCGAATTCACTCTTAAAACAAGCTGACCAGGCGCTCTATGCCGCGAAAAATTCGGGCCGAAACCGTGTTGTCGTCGCGGGCGCTCCTTAATCTGAACTTCGGCCGATAACGCGTTGCCCCACCCGGCCTCGGATGGGTAGAACCAGCCCGTGAATCGCATCCAAATCTTACCCCCCCTTGTTGCCGAACGAATTGCGGCAGGAGAAGTCGTCGAGCGGCCCGCTAGCGTCGTAAAGGAACTCGTCGAGAACGCTCTCGATGCAGGCGCGACCGAAGTTTCAGTGCGACTCGAAGACGGTGGCAAGGAACTCATCGAAGTCCTCGATAACGGATACGGGATGAGTCGCGAAGATTTAGAGATCGCGATTCTTAGGCATGCAACAAGCAAGATCCGTGAAGTTTCTGATTTAGAAAGTCTGACCACTCTCGGCTTCCGAGGCGAAGCACTCCCCAGCATCGCAGCTTGTGCTGATCTCTCGATACTTTCGCGCGAAAAAGATTCGAATACTGCCTACGAGTGGAGAAACACGGGCGATGATAATACCGTACGCATTAACGCTGTCACCTTTGGGAGCTTCCACTCAGCGAAGCACGGCACTCGGATGCAAGTTCGCGCGCTCTTCTCCCAGATCCCAGCGCGGTTAAAATTTTTAAAATCGGCCCAGTCTGAAGTTTCTGCTGTCCGTGAATGGATCGAGCGGCTTGCACTCACGAATCCTAATGTCGGTTTTAAACTCGAGACCGAAGCACGCACGATCTTTACCGCTCGCGCTGAAACCGAAGCGGAGCGCGTTTCGCGCGTCTTAGGCGATGGAAATGATTATCCCGTTATCACTGAAGAAGTGATCGAGGCTGGCGCGCTGAAGGCGCGGATTCATTGGCTTCAGGGTGCGACCTCGCCCCAGATGAAAAAAGTGGTCCAAATCGTAAACGGTCGTGCAGTACGTGATCGCCTATTAAACCAGGCGATTCTCATGCCGTTTCGTCAAGCTCTACTCCCCGGTCAGTTTCCAGCGCTCGCGATTTATCTCGAAATCCCTCCTGCGCTGATCGACGTGAACGTTCATCCGACGAAGACTGAACTTCGTTTTTTAAACGGATCCCAGATTTTTCGAATGATCGAGCGCCTCGGTGATTCGATGATTAAGAAGTACGGAGTGATGGGTTATGCGACGTCGAACACAACGGCGTTTAGTTTTTCTGAGGCAGGCACCTCATCGAGTCCAACCCAATACTCAGCATCTTATCAGCCCACATTTTTTAAGTCTCACACGGAACGCCTTGATCAGGTGATGAGTTCTGATTCCACGATGGTAGACCCTGTTTCATCCGTCGATCCTTTAAATCCAGGAGCGGTCGTTCCGCCCGCACCAGCCCACCCATTCACCCACGACCGCTTTTCCGGAATCCTTTTCCAAACCTACTTCATGTACGACCTCGGTCATGAGCTTGCGCTGATCGACCAGCACGCGGCTCATGAAAGAATCCGGTTTGAAAAACTTCGCGACCGCGCGCTAAATACGAAAACGACGGCACACTCTCAGGCACTTTTAATCCCTGAAGTCGTCCAGTTCCCTGTCGAAGATCGACGCGAACTTGAGGAACGACTCCCACTTCTGGACTCTCTTGGATTTGAGACCGAGGTTTTTGGCGAAGGCCAACTTCTTTTCCGCTCCATCCCTGCTGAATGGGGAGTCGCTAATCTTCGCACGCGCCTTTTCAGTCTGGTCGAAAATCTCCGTGCACTCGAAAATGTTTCGGAGTCTTTAAAACTCGACGAAAAACTTTTCGAAAAGCTTGCGAGCGAAGCTTGCCATTCGGCTGTACGAGCAGGAGACCGAGTAACAGAAGAAGCTGCGCAGTCCATCGTTGAAGAGCTTATGGCGTGCACTCATCCTTGGTACTGCC